>CACXHC010000066.1 GCA_902767285.1 uncultured Ruminococcus sp. | reverse complement strand
TTCAATGCAAGTCTGAATTTGAGAGATTGTCAGATTTATCAAATTGCACAATAAAGCAATGATAGATATGTACCGTAGGCTATACGGGAATTTACGCCTGTGGACTGTACATGAACTTGTGAGTAGACAGTGACTTGTCACTATCAAAAGCATACAGGATGAAGCAGGAATTTTCTCAATATGGGTATATTTGTCCATATTTTGAGTAGCAGTAGAATTATCATGGAAGAAAAGAGAAGTTCCTTCTCAAGTTCGTTGGGATTTGTCCTCGCTGCCGCCGGAAGTGCCGTCGGTTTAGGTAATATATGGCGATTCCCTTATCTCGCGGCAAAAGACGGAGGCGGATTATTTCTTGTCGTATACATTTTTCTTGCACTGACATTCGGATTTACACTTATGGTGTCCGAAATATCCATAGGCAGAAAAACAAAACAGAGTGCCTTAACAGCATACGGAAAACTCAATAAAAAAGCCGGTTGGATAGGCATATTCGCAAGCATTGTTCCGTTTATGATACTTCCATATTATTGTATAATAGGAGGCTGGGTACTTAAATATTTCACAGCATTTTTGACAGGCGGTGGATTATCAACATCCGAGGACGGATATTTTACGGGATTTATAACAAGTTATGCACAGCCTATCATTTTTGATATTATATTTCTTTTTGCAACGGCGTTTATAATATACAGAGGAGTAAATAAGGGAATAGAGAAAATATCGACAATTCTTATGCCCGGACTTCTTGTTATGGTTATAGCTATATCGATTTTTTCGATTACAATTAAAGGCAGCGACGGAAGAACAGGCTTCGACGGCTTAAAAGTATACGTTATTCCTAGTGTTGCAGGAAAATCTTTTCATGATATATTTATTGTCGTGTTAGATGCCATGGGTCAGCTTTTTTACAGTATCAGCGTAGCTATGGGAATTATGGTAACTTACGGCTCGTATTTCAAAGATGACAGTGACCTCATGAAATCGGTAAACCAAATCGAATTTTTCGATACACTTGTAGCATTCCTTGCAGGCGTAATGATTATACCGGCAGTTTACGTTTTTATGGGCGAAAGCGGTATGGAAAATTCAGGCCCCGGACTTATGTTTGTTGCTTTACCTAAAGTTTTTGCACAAATGGGCGTTGCCGGAAATATAATCGGGTGTGTGTTCTTTTTGATGGTTTTGCTTGCGGCTCTTACAAGTGCTATGTCGGTACTTGAAACAGTTGTTGCAAGTCTTATGGATTTTTTCAATTGGTCAAGAAGTAAAGCAACCATAATCGAAACAGTTTCGGCCGCAGTTATAGGCATTATAATTTGTCTTGGATATAATATCTTTTATTTCGAAATGCCCATGCCGAACGGCAAAACCGCACAAATCCTCGATATTATGGACTACATAAGCAATAATATTTTAATGCCTGTTGTAGCGATAGGAACGTGTATCCTCATCGGCTGGATATTGAAACCCAAAATGGTTATAGATGAGGCAACCAAAAATGGCGAGAAATTCGGCAGAAAACATCTTTATATAGTTATGGTAAAATATATTGCTCCGCTTCTGCTGACTGTACTTCTGCTCGGCTCGGTAGGAATCATCAAATAAAACAATCTTTATGTCACAAAAAAGTTGTATTAAATTTGTTTAAAACAGAGAAAATTACTCTTGAATAAGATTTTTAGTAATGGTATAATATTTATAATGTTATAAAACGAAAGGAAGATTTTTGTTATGGATATAAAAGAGGAATCATTGGCACTGCATTACGATTGGAAAGGCAAAATAGAAGTTACGACTCGCTGTGATGTGAGCGATACGCACGGACTTGCCACAGCATATACGCCCGGAGTTGCTCAACCTTGCTTGGAAATTCAAAAAGATATTTCGAAAAGCTACGAGCTGACAAGACGTCATAATCTCGTTGCAGTTGTTACAGACGGAACAGCGGTTCTCGGTCTTGGCGATATTGGCCCCGAATCAGGTATGCCTGTTATGGAGGGCAAATGTGCTTTGTTCAAGGCTTTCGCAGATGTAGACGCTTTCCCGATATGCGTAAAATCAAAAGATGTTGATGAAATAGTAAATACAATATATCTTATTTCAGGCAGTTTCGGCGGAATAAATCTTGAGGATATTTCTGCTCCCAGATGTTTTGAAATAGAAAAGAAACTCAAGGAAAAATGCGATATTCCCATTTTTCACGATGACCAGCACGGAACAGCCGTAGTAGTTGCGGCGGCTCTCATAAACGCACTCAAAATCGTAAAGAAAAATCTTTCGGATATTAAAATTGTCGTGAATGGGGCAGGTGCGGCAGGAATCGCAATTACAAAGCACCTTATAAACGTTGGTGCGGACGCATCTAAAATCATAATGGTAGACCGTTCGGGAACTCTTTATGCCGATAAAGATTACAAAAACGCCGCTAAAAATGAAATGGCAGCCATGACGAACTCACAAAAACTCAACGGAACTTTGGCAGATGCTGTCGTTGGTGCTGATATGTTTCTGGGCGTTTCGGCTCCCGGAGTTTTAACGGAAGAAATGGTCAAAACTATGAACAAAGATGCAATCGTGTTTGCTATGGCAAATCCCGTTCCCGAGATAATGCCCGACCTTGCAAAAAAAGCCGGTGCGGCAGTTGTAGGAACAGGCAGATCTGATTTTCCGAATCAGATAAACAACGTTCTTGTTTTTCCGGGACTTTTCAGAGGAGTTCTTGATTGTCGTGCATCCGAGATAAACGAAGAAATGAAGGTTGCCGCATCGTATGCAATAGCCGGTCTTGTTTCCGATGAAGAATTATCTCCCGAATACGTTATTCCGGCGGCATTCGACAAGAGAGTTGCAAGAGCTGTTGCGGACGCAGTCGTAAAAGCCGCTGAAGAAACAAAGGTAGCACGCAAATAATTACGAAACTGTAACTAATTGTTAACATATAGGATATTGTAATCAATATGTTTCATGTGATATAATTTCTTATGGTGTTGTAATTCTATTATGGAGTGATATAATGTCTAAGATTTGCTATGGATGTATGAAAATAATAGGGGACGAAGATAAATGTCCTCATTGTGGATTTGATAGAAGTATCCGCCAAAGTCACCCGTTTTTGCCTCTCGGAACAGAACTTCAGGACGGAAAGTATATAATCGGCAAAAAAATCTTGAGTACCAACGAGAGTACAAGATATATAGCCTTTGATACCCGCACCGAAAATCCCGTTATTGTTCGAGAATTTCTCCCAAATGGTCTATGTTCCAGAAGCGATAAGGGCGATGACAAGGCAAGTAAGCTGAAAATAAGAGTACGTTCCGAAAAATCAGCGGCATACAAAAGATTGCTAAATAAATATCTTGATTATAACAGAACGCTCGCCAGACTTAAGGATTGCCCATGTATTTGCAGTATCCTCGATATTTTCACCGAGAACAATACTGCATACGTTGTCGAAGAACAAGAAGAACTTACGCCCTTTACAGATTATATAAAAAATAATGGAGGGCATATCGATTGGGATACGGCAAGACCGTTATTTATTCCGCTTTTGACTACTCTCGACGGTATGCACAAAAATGGTATATCGCATTACGGTGTTGGCCCGGGAAATATAAAAGTCGATAAAAACGGAAAATTGAAACTCCAAAATTTCAGTATTTCGGATATGCGTAAAACCGGAACAGAGCTTCGTTCTATGCTTATTTCGGGATGTTCTGCCCCCGAGCAGTACGACAAATTTTCGGTACTTGACGAAAGCACCGAAATATATGGATTTACCGCAGTATTGTTCTTTGCACTCACCGGCAACGTTCCTGATGATATAGAGAAAAGAAAAACCGATAATAAACTTCTTATAAATTCAAGTATAAATAAAAAACTTCCGCCAAATGTGCGTTCGGCTCTTGCAGGCGGACTTCAGTTCGATCAGGAAAAGCGTATTCAGTCTTTCTCCGATATGAGAGATAAGTTATCGTCCGCTCCCTCCATAAAAGTTATACAAGAGGAAATATCGAGAGCCGACATCGATGATGATGACGATGATTACGACAGAGAGCAGGACAGAAACAGAAATAAAAAATCAGGTGGTTCAAAACTTCCCGGAGTTATCGCTTTTATAGTTTCGATGGTTCTGTTTGTTATAATAGGCACATACTGGTTGCAGGGAAATCCGTTTGCGGCTATGTTTTCGCCGTCCGATGCGTCATCTGACTCAGATGTTGAAGGAACAACAGGAGAGCTTGTTCCCGTTCCGAATCTTGTCGGCGTAAAATATGAAGAAGCAGTCGAAAAAGCTGACAAAACTACCGATTATAAATTGCTGAAAGCTGTAGAGGAAGAGTTCAGCAACGATGTTCCCGAAGGATATATTGCATCACAATTTCCCGAGGCGTATACAGAGGAAAGTCAGGGATATTCGCTCTATATCACCGTGAGCAAAGGAGCAAAAATGCGTGAATTGCCTCCTATTCAGGGCAAGACCGTAGATCAGGCGGCTCAGTTGCTCGGTGATGAGAGTTTTGTTACATCGCAAACATTTGAGTACAGCGATTCCATCAAAAAAGGTCTTGTAATAGGATACGATGCACACAACCCCGGCGATAAACTCGAATACGGTTCATCTCTTGAGATAAAAGTCAGCCTTGGAGCAGATACTTCATCTAAAGTAACGTCCAGCCGAACCAAATCTTCCGACAGTGACGAAAGCGGCGAGGAAGGCGAAAATAACGAAAATAACGATGAGAATAACGAAAGCCAAAACGAACCTGAACAATATTGATAAATAATAATTGAATTTTCAGATGTAAATTACGACAAAAAAAGAGGGAGACTTTACAAATTAAAGCCTCCCTTGCATTGTATAAAACTAAAATTTTGATAATCCGATTCTATTTTCCGTATTTTGTATCAGATTAAATATCGAACTTGAAAAATCTGTGTATTTTTCTTCAATCATTTTGGTTGATAGTTCGGGACGGTGAGTTCGGTCAACACTTGGGTAATCTGCCACAGGCAGTCCGTTGGCGATATTCTCGGCGTTGTTCTCCGCAATTATCTGCAAGGCATGAGCCTTGCTTTTGTAGATGTGTTCGGCTATCGAGAACATATTCTGCGAATTTTTCGGGTTTGACGAATACAGTATTCTAAATATAATATATACTGTTGTCGAAAGCAGGCACGAACACTCGGTTGAAAGTCCCTTGTTGCCGATTTTGTCAAGAATATCAAATATTATGTTAAGTGAGTTGAATATGAGTTTTTTGTTGAGAGCGTCTATCATTTCGCTTTTGCTTTTGGTTGATGCGAGAATTACCGATCTATCGGGTTCGGGAATATCGGATATAACGATTTGTCCGGATTTTCGGTTTGCCGACCTTCCTAAAAGATAATCACACGAAACGTCATAATAATCGGCGACTTTTACAACAAAATCCAGTCCGCATTCACGAGTGCCTTTTTCGTAATGCGAAAGTAACGGCTGTGAAATCCCCAAATCGGTGGAAACTTGTTTTTGGCTCAATCCCTTTTCTTCTCGCAGTAAAGTAATTATTCTCGGAAAATTTTTGTTTATTTTGGGCGATTGGCTCATGTAAAATCAACCTTTCAATATTTAATAATGATACAATTATAATACTATCGCAAAAAAATGTAAAGGCAATACTAAAAAATTGAGGTATTAAAAAATGCAGTCATACAATATACATTTTATACGTCACGGAGCTTGTGAAGAATCACGAAAAGGAATTTATGTAGGTACAAAAGATTATCCATTAAGCGAAGAAGGCAAAGCCGAACTTCGCAAACTCGATAAAGAATACGAATATCCCGGAACAGCGGTGGTTTTTACAAGTCCTCTTAAACGCTGTCTTGAAACTTGTGAGATAATTTATCCGGCAATAAAGCCGATAGTTATAGACGATTTGCGTGAGTGCAGTTTCGGCGAGTGGGAAGGCAGATCCGCAGACAGTCTTTCAGGCAACGAAGATTTCAAAAAATGGCTTGCCGGAGATACTTTTGTCAAACCTCCAAAAGGCGAAAGCGGTGCCGAGTTCACAAAAAGAGTGTGCAATATATTTCAGAATATTGTTGACGGTCTTTTGAAAACGAAAAACACAAACAGTGTTATAGTAACTCATGGCGGTGTTATAATGACGCTTCTTTCGGTTTACGGACTTCCTCAGGCAAAGCCTTTTGATTGGGCTATGGAGGACGGATGCGGATATTCCATGCGTGTTACTCCAATGTTATGGATGCGTGATAAAGTTGCGGAAGTTTATCAGCGTATTCCCGTTGAAAAAAAAGACGATGATGATAATTACAGAGATTATGATGATTTTAACGATATAATCTATTTTGACGAATAAATATAAAAAAGGACGTGTTGTTATGAAAAAAAGAACATCAGCTATTTTAGCAGCACTTATTGTTGCAATGAGCGTCTCGCTTTCGGCTTGCGGCGGAACTCCTCAAAACACCGTCAGCATTAATGCAAATTCAACTGTTGTTTCATCGCAGGCGGAATCGTCAGCCGTATCAACAGCGAGTGAATCTGCCTCGAAACCTGCGGACAATAAAGATTACTCTTATCAAAAAAATGATGACGGAACAATCGCCATGAATTACGGAGCGATTCTTCATGCGTGGAGCTGGTCATTCAAAACTATAACCGAAAATCTTCAGGCAATAAAAGATGCGGGTTATACATCTATTCAAACATCGCCCATAAACGAATGCAAAATCGGTGAGGACGGCGGTATGGAACTTTACGGCAACGGCAAATGGTATTATCATTATCAGCCGACCGATTACAAAATCGGTAACTATCAGCTCGGCACAGAGGACGAATTTAAGACTCTTTGTGCAGAAGCAAAGAAACTTGGTCTCAAGATAATAGTTGACGTTCCGCTCAACCATGTTTCAAGTGATATGAGTGTTGTTTCGGATAATATAAAGAATTTGTGCGAAAATCCTTTCCACGGTGAAGGAGAGATAACAAGTTATTCAAGCCGTAAGCAAGTTACTCAGGGCGATTTGCTCGGACTTAACGACCTCAACACACAAGATAAAGCGGTTCAGGAATACGAACTCGCATATTTGAAAAGCTGTGTTGCAGATGGTGCATCCGGTTTTAGATTTGATGCGGCAAAGCATATTGAACTCCCCGATGATAAAGATTCGTTTGCCTCTGATTTCTGGCCCACAGTTCTTGATAACGGTGCAGAATTTCAGTATGGCGAGATACTTCAGGGCGAAACTGACCGTATAGATGCGTATGCCGAATTGATGAGCGTTACAGCGTCAAATTACGGCGAAGCAGTAAGAAGAGTTGCTTTAGGAAATCTCAAAGTATCGAATATTGAGGGATACGGTTCATCAAAAGTTGACGAGAGTAAATTCGTAACGTGGGTAGAGTCGCACGACAATTACTGCAACGATAACACATGGGAAAACTACACAGAAGCCGAAATCGAATACGGATGGGCAGTTATCGCCGCAAGAAGCGGAGGAGCTCCCTTGTTCTTCAGCCGTCCGGCAGGATCCAGCACCGACAGCCAGTGGGGAAATAATAAAATAGGCGAAGTAGGCTCTGACGAATTTAAGAGTCCTATTGTGTCGGCTCTCAATCATTTCAGAAACGAGATGGCAGGACTCGGAGAAACTTTATCCAATCCCGATGGCGATCCCGGAAAAGTCCTCATGATAGAAAGAGGAGATAAAGGTGCCGTTATTATAAATGCGGGAAGCAGTGATTTTACTCTTGATTCGGCGAGCGTTCTCGCAGATGGTACATACAATGATAAAGTAACAAATGCAGAGTTCACCGTTTCGGGCGGAAAAATTTCGGGAACAGTTACGGCAGAATCGATTATTGTTATATATTGATTTATTTAAAAATATAACGAATTTTTTGATTTAATACTTGAAACTTTATCTTTGATGTGGTAAAATAAACAAGACAAGTGCCTTTGGAGGTGAAAAAATGGACGTTAAACTCGTTCTTGAATTTGTTCTGGGAAGTTTTCTTATAATATTTGCAATAGCCCTTGTAGTTGTTATCATGCTTCAGGAGGGTAACACGCAGGGATTAGGTACTATTACAGGCGGTGCAGATACTTTCCTCTCAAAGAACAAAGCTCGTTCTCTTGATGCGTTTCTTGCACGTTGGACAAAAGTTTTCGTTGTTGGATTTGTGCTTGTAGTTCTCGGCATCAATGGTATTGAACATTTTATGTGATTTCCTGAAAAAAAGCGAACTCGGCGAGTTCGCTTTTTTGTTTAAGGAGGTGTCGTTTTTTGAAGTGTATTTCAATATATTTTGCGTTATTAATGATGTTTTTTGTTATGATGTCGAGTATGATTTCCGCATCGGCATCATATATAGGCTCGCACGAAGTTTATCAAGGTGATACGGTTACTTACGAAATCCACGCAATAGCCTGTCCGACACAGGTAAAGGCGGTTGATTTTTCGATATACTATGATAATTCCTCTCTCGAATATGTCGAAAACAGTCTTACAATGCCGGCGTTGGAAAATCCTATTTATAATACCGATTTATTAGGTGAAATAAGGGTTAATGCGATAACTCTCAGCGGTTTTGATTTCTCGCAGGACAGTGTTTTGGCTTCGGTAAAATTCAGGGTAACAGATGACATTATGTCCGATATAAGTCTTTATTGCAATATGAAAAATTTTGTTGATTCGGATAAGACCGAACTCAAGGATTCATATATTTATGATTTGATTACAGTAAACGCTCAGGATTCAACCGTCCCCGAAACGGTTACAGAGCATATTTTTTCGGGAGAAGAATCGACTGTTGTATCGAGCATATCGAGTGTTTCGAGTGTAGCTTCGGCAATTTCGGACAGCGACAAAAAAATGGGATCGAAACAACCATCTCAAAAAATCGAAAATTCGGAAAAATCGGAAACAGAAAAATCAAGCTCGATTACCGAACACCAAGACGGCTCGGCTATTCCAAGCGACAAAGCGATTGTTTTTGAAACTCTCGATACTCCCAAGTCGTCATTTTCCGAAACATACAAAAGTTATATTATAATGGGAATAGCTGCGTTAATAATGATTCTTTTGGCGACAGTTTTTGTTACGATATTCCAAAAAACAGATAATGAATAGGAGATATGTTAAATGTTAAACAAAAAAATATTTTTACATCTTTCGGCATTGTTCTGCACTGCTGTTTTGATATTCAGTTCGTCTGTTTCGGCGTATGCGGCAGAGGATAAAATCACCGTTAACGGAGAGTCCGTATCTAAGGGCGATACGGTGATATTCGAATACTACATGGGCGGAATCAAAGATCCGCTTGAGGCTGCCGGTGCTACAATAGAATACGATAAAAAGAGTCTTGAGTATGTAGAAGGCTCGATTGGCTTTGGTGCATTCGGTAACGCTCTCTATAATATTGACGATAAAGTAATTTATTATTCTGCCATAGATGTAGTAAATGGATTTGATTTAAGCGAAGAAAAGTTGATTGTAAAACTTAGTTTTAAAGTTCTCAATTCGGCAAAGGGGGATATAAAAATCGAGAATAAGTTCACCGAGATATTTACGATGGTGAATGAAGATGTCGATTTGACCGAAAAGGATTATACTTCCCGTACCGTGGTTACAGTCAATGCAAAAGAAGAGCCGAACAGTGATGTACATAAAGGTGTTGACGCAAATAAAATTGAGGAGTACGAGCAATCATCTGAAACAGATTTCGATAATTTTATGTTGGGTACAGATAAAGAAGAATTGATTGCATCTGCGGTATCGTCGGCAGAATCGACAACAGCAGAAACCAAAATCGAAAAATTTTCAAAAGATAATACAACGGCTACGGCAGACAACGCTGATGTGGTCAGCGAAGAGGTGCAATCGGTTGTATTCGAATCATCAAAAGTAGAATCAACCGTCAGCAAATCTGAAAAAGAGAAAAATACTAATTTATCTGTTATAATAGTAGCAGTGGTATTTTTTCTTCTTGTTATCGGTGCCGGAGTATTTGCAATTATGAGAAAAAAAGAGAAGAAGTAATTTGTTTTAGGGCAAATAAAAAAGTGCTGTGAAAAATTGGCTTCCTTGGGAAAATTTTTTTGAAAAATTGGATTTTCTTGGGAAAAAAAAAAAAAAAAAAAAGGTTTTCCCAAACCCTTTCCAAAAAACTTTTTTATGGTAGAGTAGGTTTAGTATGCTATCCGTCACAGCAATCTTACGGA
>CACXHC010000065.1 GCA_902767285.1 uncultured Ruminococcus sp. | reverse complement strand
GAACCGGCATATTCTCTCGATAAAATTTTAGATAACAGATACAGTAATTCCAATATTCCTTATTACAGATTTACTAATAAGCAAATCCACGGAATAAAAATTACTGCACGACGCTTTCATAACAGTTTTGATATAAAACTCAAAGATTGCCGTATCAATTTTGAAAAAATAAAACCAAAAGGCGGTTTTGGCCCCGGTGAGGTTTATCAGCAGCTTAAATTTTGTATAACATCAATCAAAGTTAAAAATACAAGATATGCAAATCATATTATATATTTGCTTGATAAGTGGACTCTCGCAGAACGTATTCTCAATGATGACGGCTCCATTCGTTATCTGCTTGAGGGCTGTACAATTACCCAAATTCTCGAATACATAGATCTTGCGTCAAAAAACAATTGCGTAAACGCAGCCGCTGTTTTGTTGGATTACAGACTCAAAAATTTTGCGGATTACGGCGGTATAGATTCGCTCGATTCTCTCATGCTTCCCGAGGATTTTTAGTTTTTTGTCATTAGAATTAAGGAAAGGAAACAACAAAAATGAAATGGACGAAAAGTCAGGAACTTGCGATCGGTGCAAGAGACGGTTTGATGCTCGTATCAGCGGCCGCCGGTTCGGGAAAAACAGCAGTGCTTGTTCAGCGAATTATCGATATAATAACAGACGAAAATTCCCCCACCGATATTGACCGCTTTCTTGTAGTGACGTTCACCAACGCCGCCGCCGATGAAATGAAACAGAGAATCGGTAAAAAGCTTGATGAAATGCTTTCCGAAAATCCTTTTGACGAAAATATCATTCGTCAGCAAATGCTTCTTGGAAATGCAAACATAAGCACAATACACAGCTTTTGCCGTAAGCTGATAAAAGAATATTTCTATATGCTCGACATTCCCTCTGATTTTCGTGTTGCCGATGAAGAGGAAGTCGCAGTAATTCAAAACAACGCTCTTGATGAAGTGCTTGAACGAAAGTACAGTCAAAATGATGATGATTTCGCCTTTTTAGCGGATTCTTTTTCCGATTCCAATGACGATAAAACACTTCGTGGAACAATTCTCGGACTTCATCAATTTTTGCAGTCACAGCCGTTTCCGGAAGTCTGGCTTAAACAGAAACTTCAAATGTACGAAAACGTTGACGAACCCGGCAAAACCATTTGGGGAAGATATACAATAGAATATGCAAAACTTTATTTAAGTTTTATAAAACACCAAAACGAACTCGCCATAAAAATATGCTGTTCCGAACCCGACATAACAAATGCTTATCTTGAATCACTTGAAAGCGACCGAGATGTTATCTCGGAGTTTGAAAAGATTCTTGACAGCCTAATTTGGGACGATATTTGCGAGTATCTCGAAGATATAAGCAGCAAATTTATAAAAATCGGAAGATTAACCACAAAATCTCTGGAAGTCAAAGAGAAAGGCAAAGTAGTAAAAGATTCTCTGCGAAAAAAATATATGGATGGTTTCGATAAACTCAAAAAAATGTTTTCGGCAAGCAGTGAGGATTTTATTAACGAAATATATAGTATTAAACCTATTGCAAATCAGCTTTTCTCGATAGTTCTCGATTTTGAAGAGGAATATCAAAAGCAAAAAGCCGATAAATCAGTTGTTGATTACGGCGATCTCGAACACCTTACACTTAAACTTCTTGTAACGTATACTGATTCGGGAATTATTAAAAACGAAACTGCTCACGAAATATCAAAATGGTTCGATTATGTTATGGTGGACGAGTATCAGGACACAAACATCATTCAAGATATAATATTTAATGCGGTAAGCGATAATGACAAGCATCTTTTTGTTGTAGGAGATGTTAAGCAAAGTATTTACAGTTTCCGTCAAGCTATGCCGCAAATATTTATAGACCGCCGTTTAAAGTGTAAAAAATACACCGATGAAAATAAAACTTATCCGGGAAAAGTAAATCTTGCGGCAAATTTCAGAAGCCGAGAAGGTATAACCGAATGTATAAACTACATTTTTTCAAATATTATGTCGGTCAAAGCCGGCGGACTTGATTATACTGAAGATGAAGAACTGAAATACTCCGCAACTTATCCCGAATATGACAGTACACCCGCAGAACTTCATCTTCTCAATATGGAAAATAAGTCAGCCGATGAGCTTATACCGCTTGAGGCGAAATATATAGGCGAACTTATCCTAAAAATGAAAGATACGGTTTTGGTTACAGATGAAGGAGAACTGCGTCCGGCAGATTTTGGAGATTTCAGTATACTTTTGAGAAGTGCCAAGGATAAGGCGAATGTTTATGCAAACGAACTCTTGAAAATGAATATTCCTACAACTACCGAAGTAGGCGACAGCTTTTTTGACCGTCCAGAAATTAGAATTATGAGGTCATTTTTGAGGGTGCTTGATAATCCCGCAAGAGATATTCCGTTTGCGTCTGTTCTCATGAGTCCCATATTCGGATTTACTGCTGATGAAATAGGTGCTATGAGAGCCGAAAATAGAGGCAAATCATTATACGAAATACTTATCAACGGCCAAAAAGAAAACGAAAAAGCCAAATATGTATGCGATGTTCTGAAAGAACTGCGTTCATACGGAAACAACGTTACGGCAGATGAATTAATAAACAAAATATATGACAAAACACTTCTTCCCGAAATAGTTTTGTCATCGGGCGAAGATGGTGATTTTGGAAGAAAAAATCTCCGCTTGCTTGTAGAGTATGCCAAAAAATATGAAAAATCGGGATTTAGGGGAATAAGCGGATTTGTCGCTTTTTTGGATAAGCTTAACGAAAGCGATGAAGATCTCGCCTCCGCTGACAGAAGCGACAAATCGGCATCTCAAGTTGTCCGCATTATGACCATACACAAATCTAAAGGTTTGGAATTTCCGATTTGTATAGTTGCCGGTATGGGGACAAAATACAACAAAGTCGATATAAACAAAAGACTGCTCACTCATGTTGATTTGGGAATAGGTACGGAGATTATAGGGCAAAGCGGATTCTATCGTTACAAGGGAATAACCCGAACAGCTGTGGAAAATGCCAAAACAAGCGAGCTTATCTCCGAAGAAATGCGAGTTCTGTACGTTGCACTTACAAGAGCCAAAGAAAAATTGATACTTGTTGCATCTGACAAAGATATAGAGCAGAGAATAGCAGAAGCCCGTTTGAAATTGATTTACGAAAACAACAGAGTAGCACCGGCATCTGTTCTTTTTTCAACGGGATTTTTAGATTTGATATTATATTGTCTGTTGATTAGCAAGTCGGGGCAAAGTTTAAGAGATATATGCGGATATAACGGCGAATTGAGCTGTAACGACAATAGCAAATGGGATATTTATATTGAGAATGTATCTGCCGATGATGATGACGAATCCAAAGAAGAATCACAGGACGAACCTGTTAAAGAAGAAGTTACCCCCGAATATTTGGCAAAAGTTCAAAAACAGTTAGAAAAAATTAAAGAAAAACTAAATGCTCATGACGATTACAAGTACAAGAAACATCGAGAAATCCCCTTAAAAGTTACGGCATCATCTTTGGCGGAGAGAGAGAGTAATATCGAATATGCAGCGTCAAAGCGTCCGGCATTCATGGACGAGGGCGGATTAAATGCCGCCGACCGTGGAACAGCACTTCATCAGTTCATGAGTTTTTGTGATTTCAAAAAAGCACAAGTATCCGTTAAAGGTGAAATATCAAGACTCGTAACTCAAGGATTTTTGACCGAAGAACAGGCTAAAAGCATAAAAGTCAATAGAGTTCAGAATTTTCTTAACTCTGGCTTGCTTAACGAAATTCTCGACTCAGATTATTACGAAAGAGAATACACTTTTATTGTTGAGATAAATGCCGGAATCGTTGACAAAACTCTCGAAAAACCGTACAGCGATGAAAAAGTTATTCTGCAAGGTGCTATGGACTGCATTTATAAAAAAGGAACCGCTATTACAATAGTCGATTATAAAACCGATTTTGCAGAGTCGTTTGACGAGCTTATTAAAAAATATCAAGTTCAGCTGAATCTTTACAGAATCGCCGCACAGCAGATTTTCAATACAAATGATGTAAAATGTATTATCTACTCTTTCGGCTTGGGTACATACGGAGAATGTCCGCCAATAGGTGATTTTTAACAATTTTCAATATTTACACAAAAAAATTCTTTACAATTTCAAAAAAATATATTATAATGAATAGAAAGAAAAACATAAAACGATAATGTTGCGGTATTTGCAACTTTATAATTTATTATTCATTAAACAAACGGAGGTATTTTTTATGGCAAAGTATGTATGTTCGGTATGTGGTTATATCCATGAGGGCGATGCACCGCCGGAGCAGTGTCCTCTCTGCAAGGCTCCCGCATCTAAATTCAACGAAGTAAAAGAAGAAATGTCATACGCAACTGTTCATCTTATCGGCGAGGGTGCAAAAGGTAAAGTTGAGGACGATATTTATAAAGATCTTGTAAACAATTTCAACGGCGAGTGCAGCGAAGTTGGTATGTATCTCGCTATGTCGAGAGCTGCCGACAGAGAAGGTTATCCCGAAATCGCCGAAGCTTTCAAGCGTTACGCTTTCGAAGAGGCTGAACACGCCGCTAAATTTGCAGAACTTCTCGGAGAAGTTGTGTCGGCATCTACTGAAGAGAATCTCCGTAAGCGTGCGGCGGCTGAAGCCGGTGCTTGTGCCGGAAAATTCGAACTCGCAAAATTGGCAAAACAGCGTAATTATGACGCTATTCACGATACCGTTCACGAAATGGCAAAAGATGAAGCTCGTCACGGTGCAGGCTTTGCCGGACTTTTGAAGAGATATTTCGGAGAATAATTCAAACTGGGTAGTTCACCAACAGCCCGATGCAAAAATAAATCTGACAATTCGAATGACTGATAAAAAATAAATGGTGCTGTGAAAAATTGGCTTTCTTGGGAAAACCTTTTTTGAAAAAAAGGTTTTCCCAAACCCTTTCCAAAAAACTTTTTTAT
>CACXHC010000064.1 GCA_902767285.1 uncultured Ruminococcus sp. | reverse complement strand
CTACAGGGCTCGAACCTGTGACCCTCTGCTTGTAAGGCAGATGCTCTCCCAGCTGAGCTAAGCTCCCGCATCTCTAAAGGACGGTTACTATTATATCATCACTTTTTGGATTTGTCAACATCTTTTTTTATTTTTTTACTGTACAGAAATAAAATTGTATTTTACCATAAAATACAATAAAAAATTCTTAAAAATGCTTAAAATTATTGAAATTTTATTCAAATTAGTGTATAATCAAAAAGTATAGTGATGCTGTTGATTTCGGCATACACTTTTACTGCACGCAAGGAGGGAAACCGTGTGAAAAAATCTGCTAAAGATGCACCCGACATAAATCCCCAGAATGTCGAAAATAATGATAATAAGCAAAATAAAAAAAATGTGAATAAACCTAAAATCAATATTCCGCAGCTGAAAAAAAGTTCGGAAATTAATCCGCTTGCTTCGGCTATATTCGATATGCAGCGTCAGGAGCTTACAAGCGATGTTGTTTCGGGTGCTGTCTGTATTTTGGTTGGAATTATCGTGGCACTGGTGAGCATAGTCAAGTGTCACAACAGTTTAAGCAAGTTGACGGTGGATGCAGATAAAATTCTTGCCTATGCGTGGATAGCATATGCCGTAACAGGATTTTTGATAGTTCTTATTGGTGTTTACCAAATAATGAAGTCGTTTATCTCGATAGAGCAGATAAACGAGTGGACTTCCAAAGCAGAATCACACGTTTCACCGCTTCAGGCTCTTAACCCCAGAAAAGTTACAGAGATGAATCAATCGCAGTCTGCTGAGCCTGCTCCCACTGAGGGTATGGCAGAGGAAGGTTCCAAAGTTAAAAAACATTTCGCTTTTCTTGGTAAAAAAGAAGAGAAAAAACCCGACAGCACGGCAATTTACAATAAATTTAATCCTCAAAAAAATGCACCGCCGTCTCCGCCGATTAATCAACCGCAAATGCCTCCCAAAGCCGCTCCCGAAATGAAACAGAAATTTGATTACGGTATCCACGAGGCTAAAAAGAAAACTTTTGCTGATAAATTTCTTGAGGAAAATAAAGAAGATCCATTTGCTCAGTATCGAAAAGATTTGGGCATTGAAGAAGAATCTTCAACAGAAGGGTTTTATGAGTCAAACCCTCAGTTTAAAAGAAAAGATGATGACCGCCCCGCTGCTCCTCCTAAACAAAACGATAACGGATTTTATGGAAATGATAATTCGTCAAACGCAAATTATGACGGGTTTTTCGGAGATAACACTTCGGTAAAAACCAATAATAATAATGACGGATTCTACGGAAGCAAAGTTTCGGAAAAAAATAATAGTAATGATGACGGATTCAGTGATAATTTGACAAGTTCCACAATTACGAGAAACGATGAGGGATTTTTCGGAGTTGACAATTCGTCCAATATTGAGTATGACGGCGGATTTTTCAGCGGTAACAATTCGTCAAGACTTCCTCCTGATGTAGAGCCTATCGACAGCGACTACTACACTCAAAATAATATTCCCGATGAGCAAACCGACAGCATAAGTTATGACGGTTCGTTTACCGATACTTTGTTAGACCAGATTCTGCCCGACCGTCCCCGTGATGAGGAAGGCGACCGAAATTTCTTTGCCGATTTGATAAAAGAAGAGGAGAGTTCACAAAAAGCACCTCCGCAAACGGTAAAACCGCCCGAGATTCCCGAAGAATCTTCTATGCCAACGGTAAGTCCTCCGAAAGTTCCTGAAAAAGCACCCGAGGAAGCTGTTGTTAAACCTCCACGAATTCCCAAAAATTCACCTATTCCGACAGTAAGACCGCCGAAAGTTCCAAAACAATCGCCGATGCCTACGGTCAGACCGCCGAAAGTTCCCGAAAAAAGTTCTCAAAGCGAACAAGGTATAACTCCTCCGCCGATACCTTCTCAGAATTCGGTTGGAGCTATGCCACCGCAACAAACTGCTCCGCAGATGTATCAGCCGATACAGTATGTTCCGATTATGCCAAATATGTATCAGCAAATGCCAAATATGCAGTCTGTTCCAAATATGCCGATGGCTATGCCCGCAAATATGATGTCAAATCAACAGCCATTTGTATTTGTCGGCGGAGTTTATGATTCGTCAATGGCACAGGCTCAATATACGATGGGGCCGTTCGCAGTTCCGCAAGACAGAGCATATAATCCGTCGATGGCACCGTATACTGTTCACCCGTTCAAGCCGGCACAGTCGCTTGTTCAGCCCGAACAGAGCGGAGGTGCTTATAATCCATCAATGGCACCGTACACGATGCACCCATATCAAATGTCATCAAATCCCATGCAGATGCCCCCGCAGACTCAGGCATATAATTCGGCTATGCCCCCGTACACCGTGCATGGATTCAAATCCAGTAACGGCGATATTGCTGCCCCGACTCTCGACACTCCCACACAAAATAATGAATCTTCGAATCAAATGCAGATGCCCCCACAAACTCAGGCATATAATTCGGCTATGCCCCCTTACACCGTGCATGGATTCAAATCCAGTAACGGCGATATTGCCGCCCCGACTCTTGACACTCCCACGCAAAATAATGAATCTTCGGCGATGGATTCGTCATATAATTCGGCTATGCCCCCGTATACTGTGCATGGATTCAAGCCCAGTAACGGCGATATAGCCGCCCCGACTCTCGACACACCCAAACCGAAGGAAGATTTGGCTCAACAAATACCTCCGAAACCACAGGAGCAGCCTCCAAGACAAGGACAGCCCCAAAAACATGGTCAACCGCCAAGACCGGGGCAGCCTCCACGACAAGGACAACCCCCGAGACCGGGACAGCCTCCGCGACAAGGGCAGCCCCCAAGACCCGGACAACCTCCGAAACCGGTACAGTCTCCCAAACCACCTCAGGCAGATAAGCCGATTAGACAGAATGAGGAAAAACGCTCACAGCGTAATTTGTTTACAAAACGAGGAGAAAATGCCGGCAAAAAAGCACCGCTGACTCAAAAATTGATGTCACACAAGAGTGATGATTCGGGTCAGAAGAAGAGTTTCTCTGAAAAATTCCTAAGCCGAAACGGAAAGAAAGATGACAGCGGTTCCGCAATTGTAAAGGGCGGTACGCCTGCTCAGAGAAAATTCGTAGATGCCGCCGATTATGACGAATGGACTTGCCCCGGCTGTGGAAAAGTCAATCAAGAGTATGTCGGCATTTGTGCTTGCGGAGAGAGAAAACCCCGTGTAAAATGGTAATCAAAAAATCATAAACTAAAAACAAAAAAGAACACAGAGAAAAAAATCTGTGTTCTTTGATTTTTCAGAGGATTTATTCATGGATAAAAAATTGTATAAGGCAATAGGTTTTATAATATGTTCGGCATTTTGTTTTGCATTGATGAATATGTTTGTACATCTTTCGGGCGAACTGCCGGCTACTCAAAAAAGTTTTTTCAGAAATTTTGTAGCACTCATCATAGCAGTATCGGCGATGATTAAGGATAAAGTGTCGATAAAAGTCCCCAAAAATGCGATACTCCCGTTATTTTTGCGTTCGTTCATAGGAACGCTGGGGATTTTATGCAATTTTTACGCTCTTGACAGACTCGACCTCGCCGATGCGTCAATATTAAATAAGATGTCACCATTTTTTGTAATAATATTCAGCATAATCATATTGAAAGAAAAGATAACTGTTCCACAGTTTTTGTTTGTAATGGGAGCATTTATCGGCACGATGTTCGTTGTAAAACCGGGATTTTCGGCAGCATCGCTGTCGGCACTGATAGCCCTCTGCGGAGGAATGTGTGCCGGATTCGCATATACTATGGTTCGGCTTCTCGGAAATCGAGGAGTAAAGGGCGTGTTGATAGTTGCCGTATTTTCGGGATTTTCGTGTTTGTTCACGCTTCCGTTTTTGATTTTCGGCTACGAGCCAATGACCCTCAAACAATTAGCTATGCTCATAGGAGCCGGAATTTCGGCAGCCGGAGGACAGTTCACCATAACAACGGCATACTGTTATGCTCCCGCACGAGATGTTTCGATTTACGACTACACCCAAATAATCTTCGCCGCCGGATTGGGCTTTTTAGTCTTTGGACAAATCCCCGATTTGCTCAGCTGGATTGGCTATTTCATTATCATTTTGATGGCTCTCCTCATGTTCATTTACGGCAAATTTAAAAATAAGGTGCTGTGAAAAATTGGCTTTCTTGGGAAAACCTTTTTTGAAAAAAAGGTTTTCCCAAACCCTTTCCAAAAAACTTT
>CACXHC010000063.1 GCA_902767285.1 uncultured Ruminococcus sp. | reverse complement strand
CACACATTTTTATCACCTCCGATAGTAATTCTTAAATTTCTCCTCTTTATTTTGATAAATTTTTGATTTCCCATAGTTTATTATTTCAAGTGCATCTGCATTATCTGAAAAAAACTTCGACATATCGGAAATAATACTCTCTGCACGATACAGCAGGTCAATATCCGTATTGAGCAAAGCCGCCCTTTTGTGATCGGCTATCGACTGCTTTTGCAGTTCGTCCGTAAAATTGAAATCGGGAAGCGTGATTAGATACATAATTAACAGATATGCAAATTTCAGTGCATTCTTATCCACTCCGAGCGGTTCTTTGGGGTTTAAATCAAACATTCTTAACTCTATATGATCTACACCGTTTTTTTTAAGTGATGCAAGACTGTTTTCTCCCCTTGGCTTCATTCTGATTGGCAAATAAAGCTCGCTTGCAGAAAACAGCATGCCCTTCTGTATGTACTCGTCAATGCTTTCGCAAAAACTGTCGATGTCTGTGTGGTCAAGTATCGGTACAAACGGATTAAAATACCCGCACTCGCTGTTTCTAATCGATGAATATCTGCTCAATACCACACCGCACTCACCATCCTTGTCAAATGACTTATCGTAATACGCACTTGACGCAGACAGCAACACAAGCAGGAAACTGTTGTGCATGAGATGCTTGTAAAGTCGAAGATAAAGTCCATCGATGAATGTTCTGTCTGCATTGCCACCCGATAACTCGTTAAGAAACTCACTTGAAAACGAAAAATTGAAATGAATACCGGATAGCAACATCAAGCGTTTTCCGTAACGCATCTGTAAAGCAAGGCGATAATCGCTTTTTGCACTTTGTACTCCCGTAAAAACAGCTATGGGAATATCGTTCTCGCTCTCGATATGAGGAGGATTACTGTAAAGCCACAACTGCTCACCCATCTTTGAGAGAGTTTCGTTTACTCGTGTATCAAGTTGTTCAAGGGCTTTTACAGCTTCATCAACAGAGGAGCAAACGGAAGTTATCAGCTCAATCTGATTTTCACAGAAATCACGTGTAATATAGTCGTCAAGTCCGAATGGATGTGGCTTTTTTGAAAGTACTCCGTTTTTATCGACACGGAGTGTCTCTCGCTCCAATCCGAAATTTCCTGTAAATAAGTATTTATTGTTCATATTGCCTGCTAAAACCCTCCTTGAAAATTCCGTTATACAGTAGTATAATAAACTTTGTGAGCATAACTACATAATGACTACCGAGTGGTAAAAAAATTGCGTAATTGGTTATACTCTCGAATATTTCTCTATAAAATCCCACATGGAAATGCCGTTTTCTATGCCTGTTACCATTTCTCTCGCAGGGTTAGTCAGTCGCTCAGCACGTTCAAACAGTGGTGCAAGTAATTTTTCTTCACCGTTCGCTCTGTATATCAGCCCGTCCTCGGCAAGCTTAAGAATGCGAATAAGCTGCTTTGAAAGCTCCGATTTCTCAACGAAATCAGGGTATTCTCTTTTGGAGAACATCTCCGCAAGTTCCGTTGGGCTGTATCCGTGGGAGTAGATAACTCTATCATCCTTAAGAAGTTCTTTTAGCTCCGATATGCGTTCGTTTATACCTGTGTGAAACGCTGCAACAGTCATCACATCACTTATTGGCTGACAGCACGAACTTCTGTACTCGATAGTTCCTCTAAATGTGAGATCTTGAAATTTGAAGGTGCGAAGATAGTTAATATCGCTCTGCTCGGGTTTGAAGGTAATCTCACAATACTTCTCGCCATTGAAATACTCACCGTGAATTTCGTTTCTATCAAAATAATCGCACACTCTGATGGGTTTGAAATCTATATATTTTCCGTTTCGCATCGTACAGTAAATAGACTGTGTGCCAATATACTCGATAAGCTCATTTACACTATGTATCGGAAGTGAGAACATACCAACATTATGCGGATTATATCCCTGCATACTGTGTTCCCACAGCATATTTCTCACGCAGAGGAACTCGGGGTGTTCGGGCATATATGAATTAGCAAAAAGCATTGCCTTGTATGGTTCGAGCAGCCCTGTAACATTTATTACATCGATAAGGCGATCGTAAGAAACATCAAGCTGTACCTGAGACGCACTTGTGAATGTACCGAAATCGGGACGGTCGTGAAAGCTTATACCAAATTCGGAA
Source organism: uncultured Ruminococcus sp. (assembly GCA_902767285.1). Taxonomy (GTDB): domain Bacteria; phylum Bacillota; class Clostridia; order Oscillospirales; family Acutalibacteraceae; genus RUG592. The sequence continues at coordinate 879 of CACXHC010000063.1, read as the reverse complement.
GTATGCTTTTTGTACGAGTGTAGGTAGTGGTAAAGCATTCTGTAACGCTCGTTTTGTATAGGCTTTCCGTGAATATTTGCCGAATTGGGGTTGATACCCATTCCGGTAAGTATATAGCCTTGAACATGAAAACGGTCGTTGAGGAAAGAGTAATAGCTTTTGAATCGGTCGTATACGTCAAATAACGTTTTAGCTCTGCCGAATGACAGCTCAAGATTTGAGTAGGAGCAATCGAACGACAGAATGTCGCCACTCTCATTATTTTCAAATGACGTCACCTCGCCCTGTGAATCATACCCTGCGGGAGCAAAGCCAAATCTGTCTGAAAAAAAATCGGCGATTTCATGAACTGTTTTCTCGTCAACACAACTCCCGTTAAGAGCAACAACGGGCATCTCTATCTCGACACCGATATAATTTTTCCTGACGGCTTTTGTAGGCATTATATATTTATTGTAAATTGCACTGTAAACCTTTTCCTTATCCATATTTATTTCCCTACCCGTTTTATCAAAAAATATATTTCTTATAATTCCTATATACATAGTATGCTTATTATACAGCATTATCTTTTAGTTGTCAAGGATTTTTTTACGCACATCGTGATGATTGTTGTTTTTAGAAGCGGAACTTTCAAACCTTGTGGTTATGTTGTAAGTGCGATTGAATTTACTTGCACAAAGCAGGAAGCAAGTTGTCACAAGAACTGCACGATAAAACAAATGAATCGCCACTCAAAAAAGAATGGCGATTTGTTATAGAATAATATATCAAGCCGAGATCATTTTTTCAATATAGCATTCCAAGAAAATAAGTACAAAAAAGGAGTTGATGCAGAAGATTGCAGGGCAAGTTCTGATCCCGAAGGCATACTGTCAT
>CACXHC010000062.1 GCA_902767285.1 uncultured Ruminococcus sp. | reverse complement strand
GCGGGGGAAACCCTTTTTTTGAAAAAAAAGGGTTTCCCCCGAACCCCCTTCCCCAAAAAACTTGATGATTACTATTAGGCAGAGCCTGCTGTTAATTCGCACTTTGGTTTGTACAATTTTTTTGGGAAAACCTTTTTTGAAAAAAAGGTTTTCCCAAACCCTTTCCAAAAAACTTTAATTATGTAAAGATATTATTAAAAATCACAGTAATAAATTTTCACAGAATGTTTGTTTAAACGCGTAAAATTTATATAGTTAAAGTTTTTTTTGCTTCTTTTTTTTTTCAAAAAAAAGAAGAAAGTTTTTTTTGCTTCTTTTTTTTCAAAAAGAAGAAGCAAGTTTTTTTGCTTCTTTTTCTTCAAAAAAAGAAGAGAAATAGTTTTATTGAGTTTGAATTATTGAATTGTCGGTGAAATTTAAAACACGGTCGCATATAGTCAATGCTGCCGGTCTATGTGTTACGATTATCACGGTTTTGTCGGTCATACTGCGGAGATTCGTCAAAAGCCGGCTTTCGGTGTTCTCGTCAAGCGAGCTTGTCGCTTCATCGACATGATTATATAGATTACATACCGCCAAAATTTATCGAAATCATGTGCGGTTGCGTTGTCCACAACTTCTCTCATCAAGAGTGCATATAAAACTCCGGACGCTCCGTTTATCGCCTGAAATACAGATAATATAACTATATACTATTTGCGTTTTTGCGGAACTATCCAAAGCCATTTCAATGTATCATTATTTATTTTCACGAAATTATCTCCATAAAGCATTGAAAAATAACAAAATTTATATTATAATTTATATATCAAATAAAGAAAGGAGATATGCCGAAAAAAAACGGCAAAATCTTTTGTATGCTAAAAGAAATAGAACTAAAAAGAAAAAACAACAGAAGCAGAAGTTCATTTCAATTGATAATATTCAGTTTTTTTGTTATGATAATGTTCGGAACTCTGCTGCTGATGCTCCCCATATCTTCTCAGGAGCGAGTTGTCACACCGTTTGCGGACTGCCTTTTCACGGCGGTTTCGGCTACTTGCGTAACGGGGCTTATTGTTAAAGATACGGCGACTTACTGGTCGTTGTTCGGTCAATTCGTTATAATAACTCTGATTCAGATAGGCGGGATGGGCGTTATCACTGTGGGGCTGGCTATTGTCAGACTTTCGGGAAAGAAAATCGGACTTTGGCAGAGAAGCACCATGCAGGAGTCAATATCTGCTCCAAAAGTAGGCGGAATTGTAAAACTCACGGGATTTATAATAAAAACATCTGCTATAATCGAGCTTACAGGAGCGATTCTTATGGCTCCCGTTTTTTGCAAAGATTTCGGATTTCCAAAAGGGATTTGGTATGCGTTTTTCCACTCCATATCGGCATTTTGTAACGCAGGGTTCGACCTTATGGGAATACGAGAGCAGTTTTCGTCTTTGTGCAGTTACGGCGGAAACGTCTACATAAACATAGTTATTATGATGCTGATTATAACAGGCGGTATCGGCTTTTTGACTTGGAACGATGTTCTGACTCATAAGCACAATATAAAAAAATACTCACTTCAAAGCAAGATTGTACTTTTGACATCGCTTTTTTTGATATTGCTTCCCGCCGTGTATTTCTTTTTCTGCGAGTACAGCGACCTCGGCATGAAAGACAGAATAATTAGTTCGATGTTTCAATCGGTAACTGCGAGAACTGCGGGATTCAATACTCAAAATCTCGCTGAAATGGACGAGTCCGGAACAACAATAATGATAATCCTCATGATAATAGGCGGTTCGCCCGGTTCGACAGCCGGCGGTCTGAAAACTGCAACAGTAGCGGTTTTGTTTGTGTCGGCGATAACCGTATTCAGCCGAAGAGATGATGTAGAGTGCTTCAAAAGAAGAATCCCCGATGATACTGTACGAAATGCCGGTGCGATTCTGTTTATTTATCTGTTTTTGTTCATCTCAACGGGAATAATCATCAGCAGAACAGAGGGTCTGCCCCTCTTGACTTGCTTGTTTGAAACCGGTTCGGCAGTGGGAACAGTCGGACTCACTTTGGGCATAACAAGCAGTTTATCAATGTTATCAAGAATAATTCTGATGTTTTTGATGTTCTTCGGACGAGTTGGAGCTTTGACTTTAATTTATGCCGTTGCTTCGTCTAACAATGTAAAATCAAAAATGCCTCTCGAAAATGTCACAGTTGGCTAATTGAAAATTGAAAGGAGTTTTTTATAATATGAAATCTGTTTTAATAATTGGTGCGGGCGAGTTTGGTGCGACTATCGCCAAAAGAATGAGCGAACTCAGATGCGAAGTTATGATTATCGACTCAGACGAAGAGAGAATCAACGAAATCGCCGCTTATGTTACCGATGCCCGAATCGGCGACTGCACAAACGAAGATTTTCTGCGTTCTCTCGGCATAGGCAATTTCGATGTTTGCATTGTCGCAGTAGGCGGACTTTTCCAAACATCGCTTCAGGTGACAAGCACTCTAAAAGAACTCGGAGCGGAGTTTGTAATGGCTCGTGCGACAAATGATGTTCAAATGAAATTTCTGAAAAGAATCGGTGCCGATGAAGTAGCATATCCGGAAAAACAAATGGCTATCAGATTCGCAACCAAATATGCGTCAGATGCTATACTCGACTTTATTCAGCTCGACAGCAGTTACTCCATCTATGAAATGAAAGTCCCGAAAGAGTGGTTCGGAAAAACGCTCGCCCAAATCGATATACGCAAAAAATACAACATAAACGTGCTTACAATAAAGCGTGATAACAAAGTTTTTATTCCTATGTTTGATACTAAACTCGTTAAAGATGACGTTACTTTTGTAATCGGCGAAAGTAAAGATATTTTTAAAGCATTCAAAGTTTAACTTTTTCTTGTTTATCGGTAGCTTTTCTTGGGAAAACCTTTTTTGAAAAAAAGGTTTTCCCAAACCCTTTCCAAAAAACTTTAATTGCATAAAAGGTTGACTTGACAAAATTTGTACAGTTAAAGTTTTTTTTGCTTCTTTACCGGTAGCTTTCTTGGGAAAACCTTTTTTGAAAAAAAGGTTTTC
>CACXHC010000061.1 GCA_902767285.1 uncultured Ruminococcus sp. | reverse complement strand
TTCACTGAATCTACATGCTGTATTAATGAACAGCCTTAAGTCAGTATAGCACATCCGCGGCTTTCTGTCATTGATAAGTACGGCCAGCGGCAGCGGCAGGATACATCACCCACTCACATCCGCGCACCCTCCAGTCCTTACTGTTCTTTCTACACAAAATGAGCAAACCTGCACAACGCACAAAGCGAAGAATATGACAACAAAAATCATAAGCCTCTCCGTAGATGTGATTATATCCTGAATATAATGAGATCCAACATATTTCATGAAGAAGTGAATCATCGAAAATGCTACAATCGAGGCCGCCAAAGCCTCAAAAATATATATGGAAATCTCACGAAATGCCACACTTCTCCTGTAATGTCCAATCGTATACAATATATCCAAAGACTCCTTTTTTCGAAGTGCGATGAGCTTCCGCATATAAAACAAGATCAGAGCATTTATGATAATGATCAAAATGATCCCACCGTAAAGGACAACATTGATCGTCAATTGATTGTCTTTTTGTTTAATATAATCTGTTGCGTTGTCGTGAAAACTGTAATCAAACAGGAAAGAGTTATTCCCAAGCCATTCCGCAAGCTGCAATTCCTTTCCGCTTTCTGCATTTATACGGACTAATATCACATCATTTGACAAATTCAATTCACGATAAACCTGCTCCGGGAGTAATAGCGCAATTCTCGACTGTTCATTCCAATTTCGAAAAACCGCCTTCCCGGCAATCCCTATCTGTTTTTCCGTTCCTTCCATATCGCCATTGCATTTCACCGTCAGTGTCTCCGGCAGTTCTGAAAGCATTTCCTCATGTGTGTCCATATAATTACAGATAACCAGAGCTTTTCCGATTTTCTCAAAATCCGCATAGGAAAGATCTGTTTCCAACTTGTACTCGTAATACTCCTTATTAATGCAGGAGACATCCATAAAGCATTCTCCGTTTTCACCGTAAATCTGTCCCTTATATCGATCTATAACTATGTTTTCAGGAATCTGTCCTTGTACAACATTCGTTCGAATCAATCCAAACAATTCACATTCCGGTATTTTTCTCTCCAGAATCGGAATATTTGTATCATTTCTGAAAAGCAGATCGAATTCGGAATCGATGACATCTCTGTTCTCTTCCCGGCATTTCGAATATTCCCCTAAAAATGCGGTCAGAAAACATACGATAGCAATCAGAATCAGTGAAGCTAGCACACACAAAGATTCAAATTTTTTTCGATCCTTTAGAAGGTATTTCCATGTGTTCCCCTTATATTTTTCAAGTCTCCTGTGGGAAATAATTTTTCCTGAACTCTCACCGGAGAACATCTGTGTAATGTCCTGCCCTCCGTTTCCGATCAGCATAATGAATAGAGACACCGAAAAAGAAACTATGGTAATCAGAAGCATAAATGATATTGATGATCCCGAAACATTTACTGACAGATTATGCAGTGGGGAGATTCGAGAAACCTGAATGAATTTAACTAATCCGTTTGTGATTAGTAAGCCCGTCAGGAATCCTGTAATTATGCCGCAGCCCAGAATGATTAGGCCTTCAGAAAATACACACCGAAGACAATACCCCCGGGTGAATCCTATACTCTGCAGTATGGCGGCTTGTTTATTACGTTCTTCAAAGTACGACCGGAATACCAGATAGGATAAGATCATAGAAGTTACTAAAACAATAATCAAAATCACAATAAGGATCTTCCCTATCTGTAAATCTCCAAAACTCCCTTTATCAAACAAAACCACCTCATTTACGCTCTGATTCAGAAGCACTGTATATCCTTCATCCATTCCCTCTCGGATATTTCCATCGAAAAACATATCGGGAGAATAATAAGTTTGCAATAATTCAATCAGGGAATCAAAAGTGCCCTTATTATCAACACGAATAAAGCAATTCTTAGACATCTCCTTCTCTGGCTTTTCTGAAACAATCGCATATGGCCACGCCCCATCCGTTCCAAAATCATATTCGTTCAAAAAGCCGCTGATCCGATACTCTTCACCAAGAAGCTCGATACTGTCTCCTACACCATATTTTTTTTGTATGAATTCTCCATTCAGTTTTGCCGATGGTACGAACACCACCTCGCCATTCTTCGGTAAATCCCCCTCCAGCATAGCATACCGATTAAGTTTCAATGCTGTAGGATCATCATAGAAAACATGTATCCCCTCTCCGGTCCGACCTAAAACATACTCAATTCCAATATTCACACGATTTTCGAATGTCGATTCTATTTCGAGGAGAGCCCGGGGCTCAACATCAGTTATTAGTATATTATATTCACCATACGCATCATACACATCCTCCCTAAGCATTATCTCAAAAGAATAGTGGATTTGAATAATGCTAAAGATAAACATAGCTGCTACAGCAATACATAGAACAGAAAGAATCGTTTTCTTTTTTTGTCCAATCAGATTTCGAAATACCAGTCTTGCAAACATCTTCCTCTGATTCCTTTCCGACAATTTTATGAAATAACCCGCCCATCCCGGAGCTGTATTTGTACATCAGCACCTGAAGCAATTTCAGGATCGTGAGTGACCACAATTAACGATGATTCAAACTCATCTATTGCGCTCCTTAACAATTCGACAACCTGTTTCCCTGTATCCGTATCCAGATTTCCTGTCGGCTCATCCGCAAGTAAATATCTGGGACGATTGATCAGAGCTCGCGCAATCGCAACCCTTTGCATCTGGCCTCCGGATAATTCATCAGGGTATTTCTTCATAATCGAAGAAATTCCAAGCTGATCAACTAGTCTCTTAAAATAATTCTTATCTGCTTTCTCTGCAAATTCATTTGCAATCCAGATATTGTCAGAACAGTTTAGGACAGGAATCAGCCTAAAAAACTGAAATACAATCCCCACTGTATTTCTGCGATATAATGCTAATTGATTTCTGTTATACCCGCATATATTCTTTCCGTCACACAGTATTTCGCCTTCATCCGGTCGCATAAGCCCCGCCATCAAATTCATCAGCGTTGTTTTCCCGCTTCCGCTTTTCCCGGTTATCACGGTAAATTTGTGGTCAGGAATACACACAGAAACTCTATCTACAGCGTGTATCTTAGTTTCTCCGTTTTGATATATTTTCGATACTTCTTTCAGTTCAATCATTTTCAAAATCTCCTAAAAAGTGAAATGAAGCCGAAAATCATCCCATGTACTTGTCCAACTACTCTTTCCTTTCAAACGAAAGCTGACTCGTACCCCAGTATTAATCGTAGTATTTGCCAACAGAGAATAATCTGATCCTCTGTTCATATCCTTATCTACTGTCACCTGAGTCCATCCCCCGGTAAATTCAGCTCTGACATGACCGGTACATGTATTATAAAGTCCAGGCATAGATACATTTTTCACAGGAAAACTCTGATCAGTAAACGATTTTGTATAGGTTCCATGAATCGTCCATGAATTCTTATTAACAGAAATCAGTCTGTTCGCTACAACCGCTTCTGATACCGTTCCTTCAGGCATAAAACATACGGTAAATAGGATCGCCAAAACAATAACCTTTATCTTCATAATTGCTATTCCCTTTCTTTCTTGATTTATTTCATAATAAACATTCGCTCAAAATAGAGTAATTATAGTAACCACTAAAATCGAAGCTATGTCCCACGATCCAGGAAAAACATTTTACTATTCTTCGTGTCCAACACCTCCCCTCGTCCGGTTGATGGATCAACTATAACATAAAACTTTTCACTCACTGGAAATAT
>CACXHC010000060.1 GCA_902767285.1 uncultured Ruminococcus sp. | reverse complement strand
TTTATTTTCTCTAAACTCTTGAAAATCTTCTCGGAATGGTGTATGCTATTATCCATAAGGCAACGTCTCCTTTGAGTTCATTGGCTGCTGTAGCAACTCCATTGTAACTCATTTTCGAGTCGTTGTCTTTATTTTTGTGCATTTTTTTGTTTTGCTCATTTATAGTTATATAGTAAAAGTTTTTTTTGCTTCTTTTTTTTTCAAAAAAAAGAAGGCAGGGTTTCAGGGGCGGCAGCCCCTGAAAAAGCAGGAATTCATTTTACGCTGTAAAGCATTTGTCCGTAAGAAGCGTAAGGCCAATAAGATGCGTCCATGGACATTTCCATTTCGTCAGCGGGGATACGAGCTTCTTGCATAGCGGGGAAAACTTCTTCTCCGTAGAAGTTCGCCAACTCCTGAACGCCTTTAATATCGCCGGCTTGGAGGAGGAGCGAATCGAGCTTATCGATTCTTTTTGAGAAACAAAGCTGAAGTTTCGAGAGTTTTGCAGCGAGTTCTATTTCAAGTTCACAAGTTATATCTGCCGAAACAGCTCTTTTTGAACTTACTGTTTCTACGAGTTCTTTAACGTATTTTGAAACAGCCGGAATAATATCTTTGCGAGCCATATCAATCATGGTGAGAGCTTCGATGTTAATTGTCTTGCTGTAATTTTCAAGCAGAATTTCGCTTCTTGCGTGAAGTTCGAGTTCACTGTATATTTTATGCTTTTTGAACAAAGCCACGTTTTTCGGGTCGCAGTAGTGCGAGAGGGCTTCGGGTGTTGTGCGGAGATTCAAAAGACCTCTTGCCTCAGCCTCTTTCACCCATTCGGGAGCATAGTTGTTGCCATTGAAAATAATTCTCTTGTGTTTGCGGTATGTGTCCTTTACTATGTCGATAAGTGCGGTGTCTTTATCTTCTGCCTTTTCCAAAATATCGGCGAATTGAGAGAGCGATTCCGCAACCATGGTATTTATCATAATATTGGGGCAGGCGATGTTGTCGTTTGAACCGAGCATACGAAACTCGAATTTGTTTCCTGTAAATGCAAATGGTGAGGTTCTGTTTCTGTCCGATGTATCTTTCTTAAAATCAGGAAGAACAGTAACGCCTGTTTCAAGCAGTTCTCTGTGTTCGCCTTCGTAGTCGGTGCCGTATGCGAGAGATTCGAGAACCTCTTCTAAGTCAGAGCCTATAAACATAGAAACAATTGCGGGAGGTGCTTCGTTTGCTCCAAGACGATGGTCATTTCCGGCAGATGCAGCCGAAATCCTCAAAAGATCTTGATTTTCGTCAACCGCCTTTATAACTGCCGAGAGAAATAGTAAGAAAATTTTGTTGTTTATGGGTTCTTTTCCCGGATTGAGAAAATTTACTCCGTCAACTGTTCCAATAGACCAGTTGTTGTGCTTTCCGCTTCCGTTTACACCTGCGAACGGTTTCTCGTGGAGCAGACACTCCATGCCGTGTCTGTTGGCGATTCTCTTCATCATCTCCATAGTGAGTTGATTGTGGTCTGTCGCAAGATTAGATGTTGTAAAAATGGGTGCAAGTTCATGCTGTGCGGGTGCAACTTCATTATGTTTGGTTTTTGCGTATATACCGAGCTTCCAAAGTTCTACATCAAGATCTTTCATAAATCCGGAAACGCTGTCTTTGATTTTTCCAAAATAATGATCCTCAAGTTCCTGACCCTTTGGAGCCCTTGCTCCATAAAGCGTTCTGCCTGTGTAGGTGAGGTCTTTTCTTGAATCGAACATCGCCTTATCTATAAGAAAATACTCTTGTTCGGGGCCAACTGTCGTTGTTACTTTGGTTGTCGTATTATCGCCCAAAGCTCTGAGAACTCGCAAAGCCTCTCTATTGATTGCTTCCATCGAACGAAGAAGAGGAGTCTTTTTGTCAAGAACATCGCCTGTATATGAACAGAACGCTGTCGGAATACAGAGAGAACCGTCTTTAATAAAAGCATACGAGGTCGGATCCCATGTCGTATATCCTCTTGCTTCGAAAGTAGCTCTTATACCGCCGGAAGGAAAGCTCGATGCGTCCGGTTCGCCTTTTATAAGCTCTTTTCCGCTGAACTCCATAATAACAGTGCCGTCATCAGTGGGATTAATAAAACTGTCGTGTTTTTCGGCTGTAACGCCTGTCATGGGCTGAAACCAATGTGTATAATGTGTACAGCCGTTTTCAATTGCCCAATCTTTCATAGCATTAGCAACTATATTTGCGACGTTTATATCAAGCGGTTTATCTTCACGAATGGTTTGTTTGAGTGCTTTGTAAGTTTGTTTTGGAAGTCGCTCTCTCATAGTTCTGTCATCAAAAACAAGGCTTGCGAAAATCTCGGGTACTTTTGTCATATTAAAAAATCCTCCGTTAAAATAAAATAGGGGACTGCAAACGTATGCCAACACACACGTTTACAGCCCCATTGCTGCGTTTGATGTAATCATTATATGCCGAACATTCCGTTAAGTCAAGGGTGATATGCAACAAATAAAAATCCGCTGTTGGGGTCAAAAAAGTGTAAAGTGCTTGTATTTTCAAAATTATTTGCAATAATTTCTGTAAACGAAATAAAAAACTTGCTTTTTTTTAATTCATATAGTATAATCAAGTTGGTATTGTGCGGTTTTTCCGATACCTTTTGGGAAACAATCGCTCTGACAAAATCATTTTTTATTATATACGGAGGATTATTGATATGATTTCAGCAGGAGATTTCAGAAATGGCGAAACTTTTGAGATGGATGGACAGGTTGTTACGATTGTCGAATTTCAGCATGTAAAACCCGGCAAAGGTGCAGCATTCGTTCGTACCAAAATAAAGAACGTCATCACAGGTGCAGTTACAGAAAGAACATTTAACCCCAACGACAAGTATCCGAAAGCTTATATCGAAAGAAAAGAAATGGAGTACAGCTATTCTGACGGCGATCTTTATTACTTCATGGATACAGAAACATGGGAACAGCTTCCTATTGGTAAAGACAAGCTCAATGATAATTTCAAATTTGTAAAAGAAAACATGGTATGCAAAATCCTTTCTTACAAAGGAAGTGTTTTCAGTGTTGAGCCTCCGACAGTTGTAGATCTTGAGGTAACAGCAACAGAACCCGGCGTTAAGGGCGATACAGCAACAAATACAACAAAGCCTGCAACAGTCGAAACAGGTGCTGAGGTTAGAGTTCCGCTTTTTATAAACGAGGGCGAAATTATTCAAATCGACACAAGAACAGGCGAGTATCTCGGCAGATCCAACAACAAATAATTTTTTAAGAAAGACGGATATGTTATGGGCGAAAAACGTATGACTCCAAATGAAAAAGTTGCTTATCTCAAAGGCTTGATGGCCGGCTTGAAATTGGAAGATTCAACTGACGACACCGCTAAAGTTCTCAAAGGCATTATAGATGTCCTCGGCGATTTGGCTCAGGAAATAGACGATGTTGCCGATTATGTGGACGAATTAGATGAAGAAGTTGCCGAACTGGGAGAAATCGTTGACCGTATAGACGACGATCTCTACGATGATGACGATGACGATGATGACGACTTTTTTGAAGATTTCGATGAGGACAGCGAGTATTATGAAGTAGTGTGTCCAAAATGCGGTGATTCCGTTTGTGTTTCAGAAGAAATTCTTCTCGAAGGAAGTATCGAATGTCCAAATTGTCAAAAACTGCTTGAGTTTGATTTTTCTACCCTCACAGCAGACGACATAAACGATTCGGATGACGAAGACTCAGAAGATTAATTAAACATCAGTTCCCTTAACATACGTTAAGGGACTGTTTTTTTGATGGCTGTATTGAATTAACAATTTGTTTACTTGTTTAGATTTGTTTATAGTGGTATAATCATAATGATGAAAAAATGTATTCATCGGAGGTGATTTATTAATTATGAGTAAATTAAAAAAAATAAGTATGGCAACGGCAATTTTAGCCATTTTGATTTCGACAATTACCGCAAATGCCGAAATCTTAGATAAGCCATCAATAACGGCGGTGCGACCCGAAGAATATTCAGATGTTTACACCGCATACATCAACGGCGAAATCAATTTTGATGATTCGGCAATAAAACCTCCGATGTACACTCCATCGGGAACAACTCTCTACAATTCCGATTTGCCCTCGGCATACAGAACAAAAACAACAAGTGTGAAAACTCAAGGCAGTTACAATACTTGTTGGGCATTCTCTGGAATAGGTACTATGGAGGCGTTTTTGTCACATGAAGGCAAGGGCGATGTTGATTTATCGGAACAACATCTTGCTTGGTGGAGTACAAAAGATTATAACAAGAACAGTATCGGCTGGATACTTCCGGATTTGAGTTACGGAGGATACAGCAGGATCTCTGCCGGATATTTTGTTTCATGGCAAGGGGCAAAGCTCGAAGAAGATGTTCCGTATACAACTTTTGGAAATACTATTCCCGAAAATATGGACTATGCTGCCAATGTTTATGAGGCAACAGGCATAATGTATGTCGAAAAAGATATGGAGTCGATAAAATCCGCAATATACAAATACGGTGGTGTTGCGACTTCATTTAATAACGGCAATTTTTATGGGCCTAATCGAATATCATATTATCAACCCGAAATTATAAAACAATATGCGGGTCATGCGGTAACGGTTGTAGGCTGGGACGATGATTATTCTACCGAAAATTTCAATGCTCCAAAACCTGAGCTTAACGGTGCGTGGCTTGTCAAAAACAGTTGGGGTGAAAATTCGTGTGATAACGGATATGTTTGGATATCGTACTACGACAAATATATTTTTGATACGAGAACATGGGGTGTGAATTTCGCATTTACGGGAGTTCGCACGGCTAACAATTATGACAGAATCTATCAAAACGAAAAATACGGAGCGACATTCTTTACTTATCTTATGGGCGATAAAGGAGAATATCTTAATTCAGTAGTTTTTGCCAATGCTTTTGATTTTGATGAAGAACACAAACATCTGCAAGAGGTCATTTTTGAAACACAGTCGCAAGGTGCGAACTACGATATTTATTATATTCCGGTATACAATGACAAACCTACGGCGGACGAATCGGAGTGGATATATTTAACAAGCGGAATAGCCGATCAGAGTGGATATATTTGTGCGGACGTTTCGGGAAAACTGGATGTTTCGGGCAAAGGTGCAATAGGTGTGCGAATCACCGTGCCTAAACACGATTATGCAAAAATCGGTGTTGATGAATGGTTAGTAAATAATACGGGTTCATTTATTTTCAGACCCGACCAAAAGCGAAATCAAAGTTTCGTTATAAATGACGGCAACGTGTACGACCTTGTGGACATCTATAAGGGAAATGCTGATGATGTAGGCGGAACGCTTGTTATAAAAGCAATCGCCTCAAGTGATGTTATTGGCGATGCCAATGACGATAACACAGTTACATCAGATGATGCGTTAATTGTTCTTCGAGAAACTGTGGGGATAGGAGAAAATCTAACTCAGCTTCAAAGTGATAATTGTGATGTTTCTTATGACGGTATTCTTTCTTCGGACGATGCGTTGATGATTCTTAGAAAATCAACAGGACTACTAAGCGAATTTTAGGCAGGCGGTGCCTGCACACAGTTCGCACTACGGCTTTTTATGTGCGTGAGTGAAATATTGCAACAAATCTGACTGCGTTGTATGCAGTCAGATTTGTTGGAAAACAAGAAGAGCCAACTACAACGCAAAGAGTACCGTACACGAACAAAAAGTTTTTTTTGCTTCTTTTTTTTTCAAAAAAAAGAAGAGAAAAACGCTTTACTTGACTAATACATGAAAGTGTGCTATAATAACCATCATGCTTTTTATAAGGGGAGATAATATGAAAAAAATAGGATTTGCAAACGAAGAAACCGCTGTAATGGAATTGAGTCGTTTATACAGCAAATACGGTTTCAGGCACTACAAAATGAGCAAATTTGAAGAGTATGAGTTATATTCTCAAAACAAAGATTTTCTAATTGGAAACACCGTTCTTGCTTTTACAGATACCAACGGTGCGTTGATGGCTCTAAAACCCGATGTAACTTTATCTATCGTGAAAAACTCGAACGATACGTTCATTGAACCCGAAAAAGTTTATTACAGTGAAAATGTCTACCGTGTGGACAAAGGCACTCACCGCTTTAAAGAGATACTTCAAATGGGACTTGAACTGATCGGCGAAATAGATACATACTCCGCCGGAGAAGTAATCATGCTTGCAAAAATGAGCTTGAACGCAATCTCTGAGCGAAATATTCTCGATATATCTCACATGGGATTTTTACAGGGGCTTTTGGAAAATGTTAATCTCAGCAACCGAAAAATGAATCGCATTATCGAATGTATAAGATCCAAAAACACACTCGAAATGCAAGCAGTTTGCAAAGAATTTGGAATCGATTTCAATACCGCAAATGCTCTTTCGGCATTGACCGGAATTTACGGCTCATTCGAAAAATGTATAGGTGAACTCAAAAATATCAGCGTAAACGATACTACCGAAAAAGCTGTTGACGAACTCCAAAATATCTACAATTACTTGAAAACCTGTGGTTGCAGTAACGGCATTAATCTTGATTTTTCCATAGTCAACGATTTGCATTATTACAATGGAATTATCTTCAACGGATTTGTTGAGGGGGTGCCAAATGCCGTTTTATCGGGCGGAAGATACGATAATCTTATGCGTAAATTTGGCAAAAAATCGGGTGCGTTGGGATTCGGTGTGTATCTCGACCAGCTCGAAAGACTTATGTGCAGTGATGAGGATTTCGATTTCGATGTTCTCATTTTGTACGATGACAACGCCGATCTCGCTTTTTTGGCTGAGCAAGCAAAAAAACTCTCCGCAAACGGAGAGAGCGTTCGTGTGCAGAAAAATCGAGGTTCGTTCCGATACAAAAAAATCTTCAAAATAACGGGTGACAATATTAAAGAAATCGAGGTGGATAATTTATGATAAATATCGCATTACCCAAAGGCAGACTCGGGGAGAAAGTTCTTGATATATTCGAAAAATCCGGTTACGATTGCCCTGCTATCCATGAACAAAACCGCAAACTCGTTTTTGAAAACGAAAAAAACGGAGTCAGATATTTTTGGGTCAAGCCTTCCGATGTTTCCATATATGTCGAAAGAGGTGCGGCGGATATTGGTGTCGCCGGAAAAGATATTCTGCTTGAATATTCACCCGATGTCTACGAATTATATGACCTCGACATAGGTAAATGCAGAATGGCTGTTGCCGCTTGCAAAAATTTCAGAGATAATCCTGAAAGAACTCTTAGAGTTGCAACCAAATTTCCGAATATCGCCCAAAATTATTACTCCAGAAAGGGCAGAGATATAGATATAATCAAACTCAACGGCTCTATCGAAATAGCTCCCGTTCTCAAAATGTCAGATGTTATTGTCGATATTGTCGAAACGGGTACTACTCTAAAAGAAAACAATCTTGAACCAATAGAAACTATCGTTCACATAAGTGCAAGGCTTATTTCGAACAAGGTCAGCTATAAATTCAAGCACGGTGAAATAATAACTCTTGAAAAAAACATCAAAGATTTTTGTGCGAAAAGAAAGGATATTTAAAAAATGATTAAATTTTATGATACTACCGAAATGACTATTGACGCAATTACGGAAGAAATCCGCAAAGATGAGATTTCAACCAAAACGGGCGTTGAGGGAATTGTTTCGGATATTATAGCCGAAGTCCGCAAAAACGGCGACAAGGCACTCAAAATGTATTCCGAAAAATTTGACAAAACATCGCTTGATTCTTTTGAAGTTTCCGAAGAGGAGATAAACGAAGCATATCAGGTTGTTGGCGAGAAATTTTTAGAAATACTCGAAAAAGCTAAAGCAAATATCTATAATTTTCACAAGCGTCAAGTTAGAACTAATTTCGTTATAAACGAGAATGACGGAATTGTTCTCGGTCAAAAAATACTTCCGATAGAGAAAGTCGGACTGTATATTCCCGGAGGTACGGCGGCATATCCGTCATCAGTTCTCATGAACTGCATACCGGCAAAAATCGCAGGTGTAAAAGATATTATCATGACAACTCCTCCAAATACCGAAGGAAAGGTAAATCCGACAATTCTTGCAGCGGCGAAAATCGCAGGTGTAGACCGAATTTTCAAAGTAGGCGGATCCCAAGCAATAGCGGCTTTGGCTTACGGAACAGAAAGTATTCCGGCTGTTGATAAAATCGTAGGCCCCGGAAATGCGTTTGTTGCCGAAGCTAAAAAGCAAGTTTTCGGCAAAGTCGGAATCGATATGATTGCCGGCCCCAGCGATATTCTTGTTATTGCAGACGGCACCTGTGATCCGAAAATCGTTGCGGCTGATCTTCTCTCTCAGGCAGAACACGACAAACTCGCAACAGCTGTTCTTGTTACTACCGACAGAAAACTTGCTCATGATGTAGAAAAAGAACTTCAGTTACAAGCCGAACTTCTCCCGAGAAAAGAAATCGCTTTTGCTTCACTTGAAAACAACGGCAAAATTATATATGCCGAAAATATTGATACGGCAATCGAGATGTCAAACAAAATAGCTCCCGAGCATTTGGAAATTTGCGTTGATAATCCTTTCGATTATCTCAACAAAGTAAAAAATGCCGGAAGTGTGTTCCTCGGCAAAAACTGCCCCGAAGCATTGGGAGATTATTTCGCAGGCCCGAACCACACACTCCCGACAAGCGGAACAGCAAGATTTTCGAGTCCGCTTTCGGTTGACGATTTCGTAAAGAAAACATCATTTACATACTATTCCGCAGATGCTCTCTCGGCGGTATGCGAGGATGTTGCCTGCTTTGCCGAAAAAGAAGGTCTTTCGGGTCACGCAAGATCTGCTGTATCGAGATTCAAAAAATAAAAAACGGGGTATAGCATGAGCAAATATTTAATAAGCAAATATCAATCTCTTGAGGCATACACTCCCGGAGAACAGCCCAGAGATATGAAATATGTAAAACTTAATACAAATGAATCGCCGTATCCGGCATCGGACGGCGTTATAAAAAGCATATCGGCGGAAGAAGTGGCAAAACTGAATCTTTATCCCGACCCCGAGTGCAAATTTCTCAAACAAAAATTAGCCGATCATTACGGTGTCGGCTATGATAATGTATTTATTTCGAACGGCTCGGACGAAATATTGTCGTTTGCGTTTATGGCTTTTTGTTCAGATGAAGTCGGGGCAATTTTTCCCGATATTTCTTACGGATTTTATAAAGTTTACGGAGATTTATATAAAGTCAATTATACCGAAATCCCTCTTAAATCCGATTTTTCGATAAATGCAGACGATTATACAAACTCGGGCAAAACGGTAATTATCGCAAATCCGAACGCACCGACGGGGCTTTCGATTTCGCTTGAGGATATAGAAAAAATCGTAAAAACCAATTCCGAAAATGTCGTGATAATAGACGAAGCATATATTGATTTCGGCGGAAAGACTTGTTTGGAGCTTACTAAAAAATACGAAAATCTGTTGATAGTTCGCACCTATTCAAAATCACGTTCAATGGCGGGGGCAAGGCTCGGTTTTGCGATTGGTTCGAAAGCTCTTATTGATGACCTCAACCGCATAAAATATTCGACAAACCCGTACAACATCAACAGATTAACGCTTATTGCGGGTTGTGCGGCGATTGACGACAACGATTATTATGCCGACTGCTGCAAAAAAATCGCCGAAACAAGAGAATACACAAAACAAAAACTCGCACAGCTCGGCTTTGAATATCTTGACTCCGACTCAAATTTTGTTTTTGCTCGAAATGACAAAATAAGCGGTGAGGAATATTATAAGCAACTCAAGAAAAACGGTGTGTTGGTGCGTCATTTTTCAAATCCGAAAATCAGTGATTATGTAAGAATAACCATCGGAACAAGAGGGCAAATGGATATTCTGTTTGACGTTACCAAAAAAATTCTTGGTGAGGTGTGACGCATTATGAGAAAAAGTGAGATATTTCGTGAAACTGCCGAAACAAAAATCAAGTTAAGTCTTGATATTGACGGCAGCGGAAAATCCGATGTAAATACGAATGTGGGATTTCTTGACCATATGCTCACACTGTTTTCAAAGCACGGAAAATTTGATATTTCGGTACACTGTAACGGCGATACTTATGTTGACGACCATCACTCAGTTGAGGATATAGGAATATGTTTAGGCAAGGCGTTTGCTGAATCACTGGGAAATATGCAAGGCATAAATCGTTATGCAAGCGTAATTTTGCCTATGGACGAAACTTTAATTTTGTGTGCTGTTGATATTTCGGGAAGGGCACATCTTGGGTTTAACGCCGAGTTTACATCTGAAAAAATAGGCACTTTCGATACAGAACTTGTTGAAGAATTTTTCGCTGCATTTGTTAGATCGAGCAACATCACACTTCATATAAAGAAACTTGACGGAAAAAATTCTCATCACATAGCAGAAGGAATTTTCAAAGCGTTCGCACGAACAATGAGAGATGCAGTGGCAATAGACCCAAAATTTGCGAGTGAGATTCCGTCTACAAAAGGCGTATTATAATCAGGGGTGTGAAAAATGACAGCTATTGTTGATTATGGTGTAGGAAATTTGTTTTCGCTGAAAAGCTCGTTTGCGTATATTGGCGAAAACGCAGTTGTAACAAATCAACCGGAGGTTATACTTTCGGCAGACAGAATAATTCTTCCGGGTGTGGGTGCTTTCGGCGATGCCTCAGAGAAACTATATTCTTCAGGCATGGCAGACATTTTGAAGAAGGCGGCAGCTCAGGGCAAGCCGATACTTGGAATATGCCTCGGAATGCAGTTGCTTTTTGAAAAAAGCTACGAGTACGGTGAACATCTCGGTTTAGGATTTATTAAGGGCAGTGTAAAGCCAATCAGCGAACGAGTTGACGCAAGCGTTTATAAAATCCCTCAGATAGGTTGGAACGCATTAAAATTCAAGGGTGAAAAATCCCCCTTGTTCAAATATATAAACGAGGGCGACCACGTTTATTTTGTTCATTCGTATTACGGTGCTGATTGTGATGAATCTCTAATAGCAACAACCGAGTACGGATTTGAGGTAACAGCGGCAGTCAGCAGTGGAAACGTGTACGGAACACAGTTCCACCCCGAAAAAAGCGGTGACGTTGGCTTGAATATACTGAAAGCATTCGTTAGTTTTAGTTAGCTTTCAGAGGTCTGTATCGGGAACCCCCTTTTTAAAAAAAAGGGTCAGGCGGTGCCTGCTGACGGCAGGCGGTGCCTGCTGACAGTTCGCACTGTGGTTTAAATGAAATCAAGTTTACATCTGCGTTGGTAGAGCTTGTTATCATTTTTAAATATTATAGTAAAAGTTTTTTTGCGTCGCTTTTTTTCAAAAAAAGCGACCGAGGGGTTTGGGGGCGAGTAGCCCCCAACAGTAAGGCGAGTAGCCCCCAACAATAAGGCAAGTAGCCCCAACAATGAGGCGAGTAGCCCCCAACAATGAGGCGAGTAGCCCCCAACAATGAGGCGAGTAGCCAATGATAAGTAGGTGAAATGATGAAAATATTTCCGGCAATAGATTTAATAGATGGCTGTGCGGTTCGCTTATACAAGGGAGATTACAGTCAAAAAACGGTGTACAGTGACAATCCGGCAGACGTTGCAAAGAAATTTGCTATGGCAGGTGCGGAGTACATACATTTAGTAGATTTGGACGGTGCGAAAGATGGTTCTAACGCAAATATCGAAACAGTACGAAAAATTGTTGAGAAGAGTGGTCTGAAAGCTGAAATCGGTGGCGGTATCCGTTCCGGAGAGGCAATCGAAAAATATCTTTCTCTCGGGGTTATGAGAGTTATTTTGGGTACTGCGGCGGTTACTGATGAGGATTTTCTTGTGTCGGCGGTGAAGGAGTACGGCGAAAAAGTTGCGGTCGGAGTCGATATAAAAGACGGCTTCGTTGCAATTAAAGGCTGGACGGAAACTTCTTCTCTGGACTGTTTTTCGTTTTGCGAAAAATTAGAGAAAATCGGCGTAAAAACCGTTATCTGTACCGATATTTCAAAAGATGGCGTTATGTGCGGTACGAATATTCAGCTTTATAAATCTTTGAGTGAGAAATTTTCTATGGATATAGTCGCTTCAGGCGGTGTTTCGAGCATAGAAAATGTGAAAACTCTTGCGAGTATGAATATTTATGGTGCGATCTTAGGCAAGGCACTCTATACGGGTGCGGTTGATCTTGCCGAAGCGATAAAAGTTGCGGAGGTGCAGTCGTGATAACAAAAAGAATTATTCCGTGCCTCGATGTTCGCAACGGTCGTGTTGTTAAAGGAGTTAATTTTGAGGGAGTATCCGATGTTTCATCACCGGTGAAACTTGCGAAATTTTACAGCGACAACGGTGCAGACGAACTTGTTTTCTACGATATAACAGCATCAGCAGAGGGCAGAGGTATTTTTACAGATATTCTGTGCGAGGCGGCAAAAACGGTCTTTATTCCGTTGACCGTTGGCGGAGGAATAAACACTGTTGCCGATTTTGAACGAGTTCTCAACTGCGGTGCCGATAAAGTAAGTGTAAACTCGGGTGCGATACGAAATCCGAATCTCATTGAAGAAGCGGCTAAAATATACGGTGACCAGTGTGTTGTCCTTTCGGTAGATGCAAAAAGAGTTAACGGAAAATTTCATGTTTTCGCAAAGGGCGGTCGAGAAGATACGGGCATGGACGCTATCGAGTGGATAAAACGAGGTCAGGCTTCCGGTGCGGGGGAAATAGTCCTCAATAGTATCGATACGGACGGGGTAAAAAACGGATTCGATATTGAAATGCTGTCCGCCGTGTGCGATATTGCCGAAGTTCCCGTTATTGCATCGGGCGGAGCCGGCTGTATAGAGCATTTTATTGAGCTTTTCAAAAATCTGCCAAAAGTTGATGCCGGATTGGCGGCATCTATTTTTCACTTTGGTGAGGTAGATATAAAGAATCTTAAAAATGAACTTTCGGCAAATGGTATAAATATGCGTATTTGCTAATATAAAAAAAGAGGTTATTGTATAATGATAGATATTAACGAACTTAAATTTGACGAAAAAGGGCTTATTCCTGCCGTTGTTGTTGACGCATTGAGCAAGAAAGTTTTGACTGTTGCTTATATGAACCGTGAGAGCCTTGAAATATCAGTGAAAGAGGGCAAAACGTGTTTTTGGTCACGTTCTCGTCAGGAGCTTTGGCGTAAAGGCGAAACTTCGGGTAATTTTCAGCATATCGTAAATATTCAGACAGACTGCGACAAGGACGCACTCACCATATATGTTATAAAAGACGGCCCGGCGTGTCATCTCGGAACAGACTCATGCTTTAATGATGACGTTTATGTGAGTGATACACTCAGTTCGTTCTCTCTTGAGTCGCTCATGAAAATGCTTATCGGCAGAAAAGAAGAAATGAAAGAAGGCTCATACACAAGTTATCTTTTTGAGAAGGGTATCGACAAAATTCTCAAAAAGGTGGGAGAGGAGTGTACAGAAGTTATAATTGCCGCAAAGGATAACGACAAAAAAGAAACTATCTACGAAATTGCAGATTTAACTTATCATGTAATGGTAATGATGATAGAAATGGGAATTTCGATTGATGATGTCATGAAAGAGCTTGCGTCACGTCATGTTATAGATCATAAGGTTAAGCAGGAAAAAATGGCATCGGATAACGACGAGAAATAAATCATGAGATTAGTTAAGCAAAATTTTCATACGCATACGAATTTCTGTGATGGTGCAAATTCCGTTGAGGAAATGACCCAAGCGGCGATAAAATGCGGTCTAACGTCTTTGGGATTTTCTTCTCATGCGTACACTCCGCATGATGAAAGCTACTGCATGAAACTCGAAGATTACGAAAAATATCGAGATGAAGTGTTGTCGGCGAAAGAAAAATACAAATCCCAAATAAAAATATATCTCGGTATAGAGCAAGATTATTATTCGGTTCCTCCCACGATAGACCTTGATTATATTATCGGGTCGGTGCATTATGTTGAAAAAGACGGTGTAATCACGCCTGTTGACGAAACTCGTGAACATATAGAAAATGCCGTAAAAAATATCTACGGCGACATTTATACATTTATCGAAAAATATTATCAAACGGTTGCAGATGTCGTGAACAAAACCAACTGCGATATAATCGGACATTTTGATTTGTGCGAAAAATTCAACGGTGACGGAACATTGTTCGATAGAGAAAATCCCCGATATATAAACGCATATAAAAAAGCGGTGGATCAGCTTATACCCAGCGGTAAAATTTTCGAGATAAATACGGGAGCGATGGCACGAGGGTATACAGATTTTCCGTATCCGCACAAAAACATTCTCGATTATATAAGCAAGTGCGGAGGAAAATTTATAATTTCAAGTGACTCGCATAGCGTTGATACAGTAGATTATAAACTCGAATCTGTGTACAACTATGCAAGCACTATCTTAAATTTAAATCTAATTACTAAATGATACAGCAACAAAGGGGGGAAAAATAACAGCCCCTTTGTTGCTTATTTTCTCTTCTTTTTATTTTCTCTTCTTTTTTTTGAAAAAAAAAGAAGAGAAAAAAGAAGAGAAAAATCTAACGGAGTAATACTTACTGAGGGGAAAGTTTTTTGATTGTTTCAGAAAATCTTTCGGAGAAGGAGATATTTTCGGGGTCATCGTCCTGACGTCTGCACAAGTCCTTGTACTCGCAGAAACCGCACGCACTGAAACCGCTCTTTTTATGATACGGTAAAGCCGGAATACTGCCGTTATCAAGTTCACCGCTCATTTGAACGATTTTGCTTTCGACCAAATCGAAAATCAAATCAAGTTGTTTTGGAAGAACTGAATTTGCCGATATAAAAAACTTCTTCTTCTTTTTGTTCTTTGGATCAAAATTTTTTTCCATTCCGCAGATTACTTCGTGTTTGTCGTCATCAACATATATACCATTCATTTTCAGGGTATCGGATAACATTTCTTTGGCGTTCTGCTCTATGCCTTCTTTGCTGGTGTCCTCAATATCGCTAAGCGAAAGATTGCCTATGTCGGATTTCATATAAAGCACCGCCGCCGGAATGAGTTCCGAACTATATCTCTGCTGTCCGTTATGTGAAAGAGTAAGCAAATAAATAAGCATCTGCATATTTATTCCGTTCATAACGTCAACAAGAGAAAAACTTTTTCCGCCGGATTTATAATCAACTATTCTAACAAAATCGCCCTTTTCACCGCTCATGATGTCTACTCTGTCGATTATGCCATGAACCGAAACTTTATTTCCGTTTTTTGCTGTCAGCTCGTACGGGTCTACACCTTCGCCAAATTCTACCTGAAGTTCGGTATCAACAGGCTTGAATTTTGACTGCTCCATCTCTCTTAAAATATGCTCGACTATTGTCTTAACCCTCTTTTGCGAGCGATAATAAATATGCTTGAATTTTTCGGTTTTTTCTTCTTCGCCACCCAAATTTTCTTCCATATATTTTTTGAGAAGATCTTCAATAAACACATCAAGTTCGTTATTTTCAAACGGACGGTAATCACGCTCTATGTACTCTCTTATAAGATTTTCGAGAATATAGTGAACGATTGTACCGTAAATCAGTTTGTTAAAATCGGCTTTTTTTCTGTCTTTCAGATGAACTCCGTAATTGCAGAAATACTCAAAACGGCACTTGTAAAAATGCTCTATCTGAGTGGGCGAGAAATACTTGTTTTTGCCGAAGACCATTTCCGAAACTTTTGGATTTTTTATTGACGAATCTGTGTTTTTCAGCGAATTGCCGAAATCATTGACTTGCTCGCTGTACTCCGATGTTTTCAGATATTCTCCCAACGCATCAAAAAACGGAGTTTTTGTGCCATAATTTTTTGCGTATAATTCAAGAGCTGTTTTGGGAGTCATTATTCTGTCAATATCTCGTATTGCTTGGGTGTGCCTGAGAACTATTTTCGGAAAAATACGTTTTGCCTCGGAAACAATTGTCGAGGGTTCGCATTTTTTACCTGTCAGATCTCCCGTGGGATACGAAATAAATAACTTGTCCGATGGTGCCGACACCGCATTATAAACGAGAAATTTTTCGTGATAAAAAACTTCCGCAGATGAGTCGTATAACGGTAATCCCTTATCGATTAATTTTTTTCGTTCGGTATCGCTGAAAACTCCTCTTACAGTTGGAAGTTTCGGAAATTCTTCATTTACTGCACCGACGATAAAAACAGCATACGGTGACGCAAATCTAACAACATCGGCGGTGCTGATTATAACTTGATCCAGCGTTTGAGGAATATCCGAAATGTCGGTTTTTGCAATTACCATGACAAAAAGCTCGTAATATCTTTTCACGGTTATTTGGTTTTCGCCGAGCGATACCGCCATTTTGTTCAGTATATCCATGAGCATATTCCAAAGACGAACTTCTTCTTCCGAAAATTCAAATTTATCTTCGGCACGTTTTCTTATTATTTCGGGAATACCCGCATTTACAAGATATTCATAAATCGCTTTTGATATTTCCTTAGCAGTAAAAGTTTTTGATTCGCTTGTCAAAGATTCACACATTTTTAAAATAGGAGTAATCAGTTTTTCTCTTGCTTCATTTAAAGACTGGAGCAACTCTGTATCTTCTTGAGAGAATTTATCGGCATACCCCTGCGGATTGAGTTTGAACTCACTAAAAAACTGTTTTCCTTTGATACTCCACACAAAAACATAATTTTCGAGTTGAGCAATCGTGTAATCGGGAATACCGAGTAATCCTGTTTTTAAAGCCGAGAACAATTTCTTTTCATCATTCTGAGCAACCATGTATTCAAGAATCGACACAACAAGTCTAATGAGCGGTTTTGTGTCTATAACCTGAGGTTTTGACATAAAATATGGAATATCGAATTTATCAAAAACTTTGTCGATTACTCCACTGTATTTTGACGGGTTTCTGAAAACAACATTAATATCTTTGTATCTACATTCATTGGAAAGTGCAAGCTGATTTATTTTTACAGCTATATATTCACATTCATCATATACATCGCTGCCCTGAGCTATCTCGATATTTTTAACGGGAATATCTTCGCTGCTATCTGATATTCTGTAAATATTCTTTTCAAAAATTCTCAACTCGTCATTTTTATATCTAATAATTTCTGTTAATTCTTTTGGAGAAGCGATTTTTTTGCCTGCTTCGTTAGCCATCTGAATTATTTTGGCTTTGGTTCGCTGTACCGTTGAAAACAATTCTTCGTCACATTCGGGGTTGAGGCAAAGCGAAATATAAAAATCTTCCGCCTGCATCATAAGCTTTATTATTTTTTCTTGTTGAGAAGTAAATCCTGTAAATCCGTCTACGGCAACAACATAATCTGCAAAAAAATTTGTTTCAGCAATACGTTTTTCCAAACGCATATCATTATCAAGCGGATCAATTCCGCTTTGCTTGATATTTGCATTGTAAACCTCGTATATTAAAGCGAGGTCACGCAATTTTTTATTTAGTTCGCCGTTGCTGTTGTCGTTTGCAATCTCACGCACCTGATCGGGCGTTATACCGCATTGCTTGAACTCGTTTATCGCTTCGAGCGCAACGTTTATAAAATCAGACTTAACAGCCTGCTTTGAATAAAGTTCAAGATTCGATGCACACCCCTCAAGAGTAACCGACATTATAATGCTTCTTGTTCCGTCATCTATGGGAACGCCGGCAAATCCGCCGGTAGCCGTCATTACAATATTATACAAACTCGTGAAAGATGCTACTTTTATATTTCTGTAAAGGTCGGGGCCGAGCAAATGCAGAAAATTCAGTTCACTTTCCAAAGAATTTTGTTCCGGAATAAGGTAAATTATATTTTTGTGTCCGCTTTTGGCAAACTCGCAAAGAGTTTCGGTAATATATTTAGTTTTACCGCTTCCGCTTCTTCCCTCAACAATACGAATCATATTTTCACCTTTTTTCTATTTTAGATATTAGATTTTCATATACTTCATACACCTTAAATTTGTATTCGATGTTGTCGGATTTTATCATATCGATTTGATTTTCGTCAAGAACATCGGAGAAATCAGCACAAGCACTAACGCACATCGGCGGAAACATAACACACCACCAGTTATGACCATTTCCGCTTCCGATTGTTATTCTTAATGCATCATAATTTCCGGCGGGCAGGGTGAAATCATCATAAGTTCGATTTGTGAAATACATATTTACAATTTCGCCGTTCACGTTTTCGTTGATATTATTTTCATTTAAAATTTTTTGAGCCTCCGAAACAATATACTCCATATTCTCGCAAGCGATAGACTCGGCTTGTTCTTTCGTTTTGCATGATGAAAATAAACTTGAGCAAATTTGCTGAACTCTGTCACGCACTTTTAGTTTTATTGACTGGTCACGAACACTGTCGGAATTTGCCATAATGTGAAGTCTGAAAATTTCGTCCGATATGTTTTGTGATTGTGCATCAAACTCGGTCATGCTTATTGCAAAGCATATCAAAAATCCGCATAACACCGATTTTACCGCAATTTTTAATGTATTGACTGAATTTTTGTTTGATATAAACTTCATAATTATTTTACTACCTCCGATTTTTTTTGTCAATGTGATTATTGGAAATACACAAAATAATTATACATTATTTGAACAATAAAAAAAATATTAACAAATATAAAAAAAAGACTTGCATTTTCTTTATTAACATGATATAATAGTCAAGCATTCAGAAGATGGCACTTGCGTTGTTAGCTCAGCTGGATAGAGTGTCTGACTACGAATCAGAAGGTCGGGGGTTCGAGTCCCTCACAGCGCGTTCAAAAATCGCATGAAATCGATTTTGATTTCATGCGATTTTTTATTTTTAGTTATTCATCATATATAAATAAAAAATGTTGAACTTCAACTTAATTTGTGGTATAATTAACACATGTTTAAGTAGGAGGTTTCAATTATGGAATTTCTAAGTATTGAAGATTTATTAAAAATACCCAAGGCTGAACAGAAAAAACTTGAAACAGATGTTTATTGGTCGAATATAAAATCATCTGCTCAAAAAATTATGTTTGCAGATAAGCAAAC
>CACXHC010000059.1 GCA_902767285.1 uncultured Ruminococcus sp. | reverse complement strand
CAGAGATGACAGAGAAAAACAAATCATTATAAAAGCATACGAAACTTGGAAGTACAATATCGCTGATCACCTATACGGAATGTTCGCTTTTGCTATCGAAGATGATGACACAATCTTTTGTGTTAGAGATCAGTTTGGTACAAAACCGTTCTATTATTACGTTACCGATGACGGAAAACTTCTTCACGGCACTTTTATAAGAGATATTATTGGCAAACCCGGATTCAAAAAAGAACTTAATGAAGAAATGCTCCAGTTGTATCTTACTCTCACTTATTGCGGTGGCGAAAATACTTTCTTTAAAGGTTTGAAAAAATTAATGCCCGGCTGTTACCTCGTTTTCAAAAACGGCAAAGCCGATATAACAAGATATTGGGAGCCTACCTTTAATGCCGATAAATCCAAATCAGTAGATGATTTTGCTGACGAGATACACGAAACTCTCAAAAAAATTATGACCGAAGTTAAAGACGATAACGAAGTTGCCGAATCGTTTTTGTCGGGTGGAGTAGATTCTTCATACGTTTTCGCAATGAGCGATGCCGAAATCTCCGACTCATGCGGTTATACCGATGAGAGATTTGACGAATCGAAACTTGCAAGACAAACAGCTGAAATGCTCGGCAGAAAAAATATTACTGCTATAATCACTCCCGAACAGTATTTTGATGCCGTTGAGTATGTTTGCGAAAATATGGAACTCCCCCTCGCTGATGCCTCTGCTATCGTGTTTGCTATCGCTTGCAAAGCTACCGCCGAGCATACAAAACTCTGCTATTCAGGCGAAGGCTCAGACGAGTTCTTCGGTGGATATAATATGTATCGTAATGCTGAACGTTATGGCGGAAATCTCAAAACTTTCTATGTCGGAAATACTATGATAATGAAAGAGGACGAGAAAAAAGAACTTCTTAAAAATTATCATGAGGGAGTTTTGCCCATTAGCGTCGTAGGCGATTTATACGACCGTATGGAAGGTTTAGACCCGCTCTCCAAAATGTCAAATGTTGATATTCAAATTTGGCTCGAAGGCGATATTTATCTCAATGTCGATAAAATGAGTACGGCTTGCGGTTTGGAAATCAGAATGCCCCTCACCGACAGACGTATTTTTGATATTGCTTCCAGAATGCCGTCAGAGTACAAAGTCAACGCAGAACAAAATAAAGTTGCCTTCAGAACAGCTGCCGCCAAAATTTTGCCCGATGAAATAGCCTTCAGAAAGAAACTCGGATTTATTGTTCCCATCAGAATTTGGCTCGCAGATGAAAAATATAATGCTAAAGTACAAGAGAAATTGTTCGGAAAAACTGCCGAAAAGTTTTTCAATGTCGATAAGATAAAAGAGATATTCAATGCTTATATCGGCGGTGAAGATATGCTCTGGAGAAAACTCTGGACTATCTATGTTTTCATTGTTTGGTATGATATTTATTTTGCAGATTAATTTTATTTAAACGAAATACTGCCGTACATAGTACGGCGGTATTCTCTTCTTTTTTGAAAAAATTAATTCATATTGACAGCAGGTTTTGCCTGCTATGGGTAGAGTTCTATGGAAGATTTTAAAGAAAATAAAATGGGTGTAATGCCCATAAAAAAACTTGTTATATCAATGTCTGTGCCGATGATGATTTCCATGTTGGTACAGGCTCTTTACAATATTGTAGACAGCGTTTTTGTTGCTCGAATAGGTGAAGATGCTCTCACCGCAGTTACTGTAATATTTCCTCTGCAAAATCTTATGATTGCTGTTGGCTCGGGTACGGGAGTCGGTGTAAATGCTTTTTTATCTCGCTCTTTGGGAGAGAAAAATTTCAAAATTGCCAACAAGACCGCTAATTCTGCACTGTTGTTGTCGTTTTTCAATTTTATTTTGTTTCTTATAATAGGAATGACCGCTATATCGCCGTTTGTTTATTCACAGTCGGAGAGCCAAAGTGTAAGAGCTTACGGAATAGAATACGGAAGTATCGTGTGTTGTTTCAGTTTCGGAATATTTTTTCAAATAATGCTCGAACGACTCCTCCAGTCAACAGGAAGAACTGTTTTGAGTATGGCATCGCAGCTTACGGGAGCTATCATAAATACGATCCTTGACCCGTTGCTTATTTTCGGTTTGCTGGGATTTCCTAAACTCGGCATAGCTGGAGCTGCGTATGCCACAGTTATAGGTCAAACAACAGCGGCAATTACAGGTTTGATTCTTAATTTAAAAAAGAATGAGTTAGATTTTTCGCTCAAGGAAATAATTTTCCCTGATTTTAAAATAATTAAAAAGATATATTCGGTAGGACTTCCGTCTATTCTCATGATTTCGATAGGCTCAGTAATGACTTATTCTATGAATCTTATTTTAAAGACTTTTTCAGATACGGCTACGGCGGTGTTTGGTTGCTATTTTAAATTACAAAGTTTTGTTTTCATGCCTGTTTTTGGTCTAAATAATGGTACTGTTCCTGTTCTTGCCTACAACCTCGGTGCAAGACATCAAGACCGCATAAAAGATACTTTGAAATTTACTTTGAAACTCGCTGTCAGTATCATGCTGTTCGGACTTGCTATATTCGAAACTATTCCTTCAATGCTGCTTTCGCTTTTTGACGCGTCCGAAAATATGCTCTCGATAGGTGTACCGGCTTTGAGAACGATTGCGATTCATTTTCCGTTGGCGGCGGTATCAATTGTACTTATATCGGTATTTCAGGCATTTTCAAAAAGTATGTATTCGTTTGTTGTATCGATATGCCGTCAGCTTGTAGTGCTTATTCCTGCGGCGTATTTGCTTTCGCTTACGGGAGTTCTTTCAAATGTTTGGTGGAGTTTCCCTTTAGCCGAAACAGTCGCTATTACATTAAATATTATATTTTTTAAGAAAGTTTACTATTCGGAATTTCCAAAAAAAGAGTAATAAAAAGGGCTGTGAAAAAACCACAGTCCCAAGAAATATCCAATTTGTTGGTTATTTTCTCTTCTTTTTTTTGAAAAAAAAGAAGCAAAAAAAACTTTTACTATATAAATTTTACGTGTTTCAACGAACATTCTATAAACTGCAACAAATCCGACTGCAAACGCCGCAGTCGGATTTGTTGCTTATTTTCTCTTCTTTTTTTGAAAAAAGAAGAAGCAAAAAAAACTT
>CACXHC010000058.1 GCA_902767285.1 uncultured Ruminococcus sp. | reverse complement strand
TGAATTTAGCAGGATCAAACTTAACTATTTCGAGCTTGCTGGAATTATCGTCCTGTGGCTCATCGGTCTGCTGTTGTTCAGGCTCCGGCGGAGTATATTTGGGAGCAGTATACTTTGGAGCAGTATACGTTGGAGGA
The DNA here is from genome assembly GCA_902767285.1 of uncultured Ruminococcus sp. Taxonomy (GTDB): domain Bacteria; phylum Bacillota; class Clostridia; order Oscillospirales; family Acutalibacteraceae; genus RUG592. The sequence continues at coordinate 4,170 of CACXHC010000058.1, read as the reverse complement.
GTGTAACTCGGGGGAGTATAGCTTGGCGGATTATATGTTGATGAATAATCAGGAGCTTTATATGTCGGCATTGAATAGTCGTCATCATAATCGCTCGAACTGCTTGACGAGTAGTCATCGGAATAATAATCCTCATCATCGCTGTAATCATCGTCTTTTTTGTGTTTGTCGTCATAATCATACTCATCATCGGGAGTATTCCACATTTTTTTCAAATTACCTAAAATTTCATCTATTTTCGGCATAATAAGACCCTCCTTAGTCATTTTCTGCATGACTCATTTTTTGGTACGGCTTCCGAACAACGCCGAACCAACTCTGACCATATTCGCACCGCAAAGAATTGCTTCTGAATAGTCATCAGACATTCCCATCGAAAGCAACTCCATAGAAACATTATCCGATTTTTTTACCGAATTGTCAATAAAAATCTTGTGCATTTTTTCAAAATATTTACAAATTTCCGATTTATCATCACACACAGGCGGAATAGCCATTAACCCTTTAACGAAAATCCCGTCTATCTCCGAGATTTCGCCTATAAGGGTATCGAGCATTTCGGGCATTACTCCGGATTTGTTTTTTTCTTGTCCGATATTAACTTCAATTAGGATATTCATTGTTTTGTGGTGGATTTTTGCCTGACGTGCCACCTCCTGAGCCAGCTTAACGCTGTCTACCGACTGTATGAGCGAAACTTTGTCGATAATTTGTCTGACTTTATTTGTTTGAAGATGACCTATGAACTGCAAATCGGCATTTTCGAGGTCGTATGAATCATATTTTGAAACAAGCTCCTGCACTCGATTTTCGCCTATATATTTCAAACCGAGTGAAATTGCGTGATTTATAACTTGCGGTTCAACTGTTTTTGTTGCCGCAAGAAAGATAATATCATCTCGTGATTTTCCGGCTTTTTCTGCTGCATCACAGATATTTTGTTCTATAAGTTTGTAGTTTTCGGTTACGCTATCTAACAATTTTGTCATCATAAAGCTCCTTTCCTTTTACAACAATGGTATCGTGCAAAGCTATGGTTTTATTGCCCTTGAGTTCGGGGTCATTAGGAACGTTACTGCAAATTACGAAATCGCTGTCGGCATATATTATGTGAACAGGCACAAAGCGAAGTCTTTTTCCGTAGAGAACATACACTCCCTGAAACTCTTTTTCGTATGGTTCGCCGACTTCCTCGCCATCCGAATCATAGTCCTGAGCCTCCATAACATGGTTATGTATTGCCGACCTGCTGACTCTTAATCCGCTGTAAGTGTATGTTTTTATTGCGATGTTTTCTTTTCTGATATTTGCGATAGCTGCGTCCATATAATCGCTTTTCAAGATAAGAAGTCCGTTTGACGTTTTGGAATTTTGATTGACTCCCACCACATTTGCGGGAATACTTCCGGACATAACCCTCGGTATTGAAACATCAACGACACTGTTTCCGGCTGCCGCCATGAGAGCCTGCTCGCTCGTAACGGGACAAAGGAGATACCAGTTTATGGTATCTATGACTTTTCCCACGGAATTTGAGGGCGGGTCTTTTTTTATCATATTGTTGACATCATCGGCGGTCATTTTTTCCACATCGTCATAATTTAGCGAGAGTTCGAACCCGTCTGTTTTTGACGAAAAGAAACCCGAATTTTTGCTTTTAACGGTGCCTATCCCCTCCGAAACGGGAATACTGTCGAGTTCATTTTGCAGAGAAGCGATTCTCTCGTCAAAATCCGCCGAACCCCCGGTAACGACTGTTTTTTCGTTAAATAATTTCAGAAGTTCGTATTTGGATTGACTCACCATATTAAGTTTGTTTTGAGTGATTTGGTTTTTATAAAAAACAAATTCGTTTTTTATTTGAAGATTAACGGTATCGAGATCAACGAACATTTTGTCAGCAGAATTAGTCATTTGCTGAAGGAGTTCGAGTTCACTTTGGACGGTGTTGTATCTCTGCCAATTTTCGACTTCGTTTTCGGAATTGAAAAGCCGTGCAACCGTACCGCCAGAACGAACTTTTTCGCCGTCATCGAGCGTATATGATATTATTCCCTTTTTGGAGTTTGTTATATATTGTTCACTTCTCAAGGCAACAGCTTCGACTTCCACACTGTCGCTTATTTCGTAGAGGTCGGCTTGTTCGGTTATGAGCATCGTAAAATTTGATGTATAAACGAGCATCGCCGCATAGCAAAGCAAAAAGAGGAAGAAAATCGAAGTTAATATTTTTCCTGCTATGGAGATTCTTTTTCTGCGTTGCCGTCTTTTTTTGCGTTGCAGTTCTCTGCTTTGGGCATCGTCCATAAAATCACCCTTCTTTCTCGCTGATAAGTTTATAAACCTCCTCGGCGATACTATCAAAATTAGTATATTGGTCTATGTTGAACCAGTTTATATTTTTGTCACGCATAAACCAAGTAAGCTGACGTTTGGCATATCTTCTTGTTTCTTGTTTAAGAGTTTCCACACAAGCATCGAGCGGAAGTTCATGTTTAAAGTACGGTTCAAATTCTTTGTAACCGATAGCTTTTTTGGCGGTATCTCCCAAAGAACCGTTGATAAAAAGCTCTCGTGCCTCATCAACAATTCCCATTTCGAGCATTAAATCGACACGGCGATTTATCCGGTCATACAAAACGGCTCTGTCCTGTGTTTTCAAGCCGATTTTGATTGCCTCATACGGCGAAGGAATCATTTTTGACCTGCGATTTTGTTCAGAAATTGTAATTCCGGTAATTTTGAATATTTCGATAGCTCTTGCAACACGTTTTATGTTGTTGGGTTCGATTTTCTCCGCCGATTCGGGGTCGATTTCATTGAGTTGATTCCACAGATACTCCGCCCCGTTTTTTTCTGCCGATTCCAAAAGACTTTTTCTGAGAGATTCGTCTGTTTCGGTCTTGACGAACTCAACATTGTTCAGCAAAGAATCTATATATAGACCCGTTCCGCCAACAATGACCGGCAATTTTTGTTTTTCATGAATTTCGATTATTTTTTGCTTTGCGAGTTCAACATACTTCGCAACACTGAAAACCTCACCTTGAGGAACAAATCCCATAAGGTGATGCGGTATTCCGCACATTTCTTCTGCTGTCGGTTTAGCCGAAGCTATGTTCATTCCCTCGTATATCTGCATCGAATCCGCAGATATAACCTCCCCATTGAAATGCTCCGCTATCATTACGCCTAACTTCGTTTTTCCCGTAGCCGTAGGCCCTACTATCGCTACTACCTTCACTTATTTTCCACCTTCCTTTACCATTTTTTTGGAGGCTACTCGCCTTATTGTTGAGGGCTACTCGCCTTATTGTTGGGGGCTACTCGCCTTATTGTTGGGGGCTACTCGCCCCCAAACCCCTCGGTCGCTTTTTTTGAAAAAAAAGCGACGCAAAAAAACTTTTACTGAATAATATTAATAAATGTCCACAAGTTCCACCGTCGCAGATGTAAACTTGATTTCATTTAAACCAAAGTGCGAACTGTCAGCAGGCACCGCCTGCCGAACTGTCAGCAAGCACCGCCTGCCTATCACGCACCGCCTGTTCTGCCAAATTGCTTTTCTATTTGATATTTGGTCATAATAATAGATGTCGGTCTGCCATGCGGACAATATCTGTAATTTGGGTCTGAATCCATTTGCAAATATAAATTGATTAGTTCCTCATCAGAATTTTTATCTCCGCCCTTTATGGCACTTCTGCAAGCGATATTGTGATAAAGCCATTCCACATACTCGCTATCGATGTTATTTTTGTTTTCGAGAATATGGTCTGCCATTTCCTCAACGGTCGCCGAAACATCGCCTGCATCTATAAATGATGGTGCTGTTCGTATAAGAATCGTTCCTTCTCCGAAATCATCAATTTCAAATCCTGAGTCATCTAATATGGATTTTTTTTCAAGTACGCCAATGTACTGCTCTTTTGATAGTGTCAACGCAACAGGTTCTAAAAGATATTGTGCGTATGTTTTTCCTCTTTCTTTCATGAGTTTTTCATAGATAATTCGTTCATGAAGTGCGTGCTTGTCTATCAAAACTATCTCGCTGTTACGCTCGATTATTATATATGTGCGGAACGCCTCGCCTATAAATCGGTATTCCTGCGGTTTGGCTTCTTCCATTACGATTTGCTCGGGCTTTTCTTCGTAGTATATTGTAGTATC
>CACXHC010000057.1 GCA_902767285.1 uncultured Ruminococcus sp. | reverse complement strand
CAAAAAAAAGAAGGCAGGGGTTCGGGGGCGGCAGCCCCCGAGAATTAACTGAAGAAGGCGGGGATTCGGGGGCGGCAGCCCCCGAGAATCAACTGAATATGAAGAGACCGTCTTGGAAGGTGCAAGTTACGGACTGACCTTTTTTGATGGATTCATCGAGGATTTTTTCGCTGATGGGGTCTTCTATTTTAGACTGAATTGTACGGCGTAGCGGTCTTGCACCGTACTTATCATCGAAGCCGGCTTTTGCGATAGCTTCGATGGCTTCATCTGTGAAGGTGATGTTTATTTCGATATCGCTGAGTCGCTTTTTGAGGGAGTCGAGCATATTTGAGGCTATCTGCTTTATGTCGTCGGTTGTGAGTTTTTTGAATACGATTATATCATCGACACGATTCAAAAATTCGGGGCGGAATAGTTTTCTCAAATCCTCAAGAACCGTTTCTTTGATTCGCTCGTTTTCTTTGTCGGCTTTTTCTGACTCGCTGTCGTAATTTGCAAAGCCAAGACGCTTTGTTGCTTCGCCTGTGATGTGCGTTGCTCCCACGTTAGATGTCATTATGATAATTGTGTTTTTGAAATCTACTGTTCTGCCGTGGCTGTCGGTGAGTCTGCCGTCATCGAGAATCTGCAAAAGAATGTTAAATACATCGGGGTGTGCTTTCTCGATTTCGTCAAACAGAATTACCGAATACGGTTTCTTTCGTACTGCTTCGGTGAATGTTCCGCCGTCATCGTGTCCGATATATCCCGGAGGCGAGCCAATCATCTTTGATACTGTGTGCTTCTCCATGTATTCTGACATATCGACTCTCAAAATGGCGTTTTCTGTGCCGAACATAGCCTCGGCGAGTGCTTTCGAAACTTCCGTTTTTCCTACACCGGTAGGGCCTAAGAATATAAATGAACCTATGGGTCTGTTCGGGTCTTTCAGTCCGACTCTTCCTCTGCGTATCGCCTTTGATACCGCTGCTACGGCTTCGTTTTGACCAATAACTCGTTTGTGAAGAATATTCTCCAAATCAAGCAGACGCTTGCTCTCTTCAGTTGTTAACTGAACTACCGGGATTCCTGTCCACATGGCAACTATATTCGCTATATCTTCGGCAGATACTTCGCCTGTTATTTTTCGGCTGTTGTCACGCCACTCTTTTTTGGATTTTTCCTTATCCATTTTGAGCTTGTTTATTTTATCTCTGATTTTTGCACATCTTTCGTATTCTTCAGATTTAATGGCACTTTCGAGTTCGGCTTCCTGATTTTTGATTTCATTCTCAATATCTTTTATGCTCGATGGCATTGTGTTGTTTTTGAGTCTGACTCTCGATGCCGCTTCGTCAATAAGATCAATCGCCTTGTCGGGCAGATATCTGTCACTGATGTATCTCGAACTGAGCTTGACTGCTGTTGTTATTGCTTCATCAGTAATTTTTACTTTGTGATGTGCCTCGTATCGGTCACGCAGACCCTCCAATATTTTTATTGCGTCCTCTTCGGAAGGTTCGTCAACCATTACCGGTTGAAAACGTCTTTCGAGTGCTGCATCTTTCTCGATATATTTTCTATACTCGTTGAGAGTGGTCGCACCTATTACCTGAAAATCACCTCTTGCAAGACTTGGCTTCAGAATATTCGCCGCATCTCCGCCGCCGTCAGTTTTTCCTGCACCGATTATCGAGTGAAGTTCATCAATAAAAACTATAATGTCATCGTTGCTTTTTACTTCGTCAATAACACTCTGAATACGCTCCTCAAAATCGCCCCTGTATTTTGTGCCGGCAATCATGCCGTTGAGGTCGAGCGAGAAAATTCTCTTGCCGGTCAGCATTTCGGGAACTTCTTCATTTACGATTTTCAGTGCGAGTCCCTCAGCTACCGCCGTTTTGCCGACTCCCGGTTCACCTATAAGACATGGATTGTTTTTTGTTCTTCGTGAAAGAATCTGAATAACTCTTTCAATCTCCTTTTCACGTCCGATAACAGGGTCAATTTTGCCTTGCTTTGCGAGTTCGGTCAAATCTCTGCCGAATTTGTCCAGATTTTTTGTGGATTTGCGTTTGCTTCCTTTCGCTGTCGGCTGTGATGCGGAAGAATCATTAGCAGACGAAAAATCATCCGTTAGCTGATCTATAATAGAATCGGGATCTCCACCGAGTTCCTTTATCATATCATAAGCAACGCTGTCGTTGTCGTCAAGAATGGCAAGCAGAAGATGCTCCGAACCTATATAATTATTGTGCATTTCGATTCTTTTAGTATTTGCAATTTCTAAAGTGTGCTTTGCACGAGGAGTAAATTCGTTTGGAGTAAGACGTATTTTTGTGTTCCCTTTGCCGTACATCTCAATAATTTCTTTTAAAACTGCGTTATAGTTTACACCCTGTGACTCAAGAACAACTGCCGCTCTGCATAAATCTTCGCACAAAAGACCAATCAGAATATGCTCCGAGCCAAACCATGTGTGACCAAGTTTTTCGGCTATTTCTATACCATCATTGAGTGCTCTGTTGGCTGTTTCCGAACATTTTTCAAATTTGAATCTCATATTAAATACCTCCCAATTTTTTTATTTTTTATTTTTTTTGTTTTTGGTTTTTTGTTTTTTGTTTTTTGCTCATTTTTTTATAACGAATTTCTTATAAAATCGGCTCTTACCGAATCTCTTTCTATAGCCGAAAGTTGTTTTCCGGCATTTTTGGTAATTGTTGCCGGCTGGATTTCTACAATCAACTTATTTATTGTATCGAGCGAAATATCATTGATAAGCCCCGTTGTTATGCCGAAACGCACTCTCGAAAGCTGCACAAGTGCCTCCGAACCATCGATAAGCCTTGCATTTTTGAGAATACCCACCGCACGGAAAACTTTATCTTGAATATCAATATGTTTAGCCATTTTCTCTCTCGCCTGCATTTCCTGAGAGATTATCTGCTTTGTTATGCTTTTGAGATTTTCGATAGCCGTTTTTTCGCTGATTCCAAGTGTTATCTGATTCGAAAGCTGATACAAGTCGGCAGTCGGTTCTGAACCTTCGCCGTAAGCACCTCTTATTGTGAGTCCGAGTTTTGATAGATTCTCCGACATTTTGTTGATTGCCTTTACTGCGTTGAGTGCCGGCAGATGAAGCATAACAGATGCTCGCATTCCCGTTCCGATGTTTGTCGGGCATTGTGTTAAATATCCGAGTGTATCTGAAAATGCAAACGATAATCTTTCATCAAGAAGAGTGTCGATTCTGTTCGCTTGTTCGTATGCGGAATCAAGATCGAATCCCTCTTTCATCACCTGAAGTCTTACGTGATCCTCTTCGTTTATCATTACAGATATGCTTTCATCATCAAGAAGAATAAGAGCTTTTGTGTCTCTCTCCGAAATGAATTCCGGGCTGACAAGGTGCCTTTCAACAAGCGATATTTTCTCATCACGGTTGATTTTTTCGGGGTCGATATATGTGAAGTGCGATGAAATCACCGAATTTGAGTCTATCAACGCATCTTTCACTTTGCTTATGACTTTAGCTGCGGTTTCTTTCGGGCATCTTGCCGGAAAAGGAAATTCAGCGAGGTTTCGAGCTAATCTTATTCGGGTACTTATAACAACATCTCCGTCAGTACCGCTTTTTTCATACCATTTTTTATTGTCAGCCATTATTGCTCTCCTCCTTTTTCTGATTTAAGCTGATTTATCTCGTCACGAAGCTGAGCGGCGATTTCAAACTCCTGCTTTTTAACTGCTTCTGCGAGTTGCTCCGAAAGCTCGGCTATTGAATTTTGTGTTTTTGCATTGGTCTGCTGATTTGATGACGTATTTTCTGTTCCGCTTGCGAGCCTTGCTGTGCGGAGTTTCTTTCCTGTATGAATCGTGTTTCCGTGTATCCTCTTTATAGATGGGATAAGTCTGTCGTAGAATGTTTCATAACATTTGGCACAGCCGACTTTTCCGCTTTTTGATATTTGTGAGAAAGTCATTCCGCAGAACGGGCATTTCTCCTCACGGGCAAGAGCTTTCGACATACTCGGTACACCGAAAAATCCGCTCATCATAGAGCCTACATCGAATAGGCTTTCAAAGGAATTCGAAAATCCCATTTTAGCGGCACACTCGGAACAAAGGTCAAATTCCTGAGTTTCGCCGTTTATCGTTCTTTTTATATGAGTATTGGCTTGTTTGGCTTTGCAATTTTGACACAACATAAAAAATCTCTCCTTTTTTTAAATTTCAGAT
>CACXHC010000056.1 GCA_902767285.1 uncultured Ruminococcus sp. | reverse complement strand
CCGACTGCGTACTTGTGCAGTCGGATTTGTTTAAGTTTAAGGAATGTTCGTTGAAACACATAAAATTTATATAGTAAAAGTTTTTTTTGCTTCTTTTTTTTTCAAAAAAAAGAAGGCGGGGGTTTGGGGGCGGCAGCCCACAAGAAGGCGGGGGTTTGGGGGCTGCCGCCCCCAAGAAAGCGGGGTTTGGGGGCGGCAGCCCCCGATAAAAAGTTTTCCACATACTATTGAATGTATGTGGAAAACTTTCTTTTAAAATCTCATTAATTATTTTGAAAATTAAATATTTAGGTTATCTATGATACAATTTATCGGATTCGTATTGGGGTTCGCAAGTTAAATCTATACCAAGACGACGGAAAATGTCCATATCTTCTTGAGAGAGAATTACGGCAGAATGTACCTGCGTTCCTTTGAGTTTGGGAACTTGCTCAAGGGCGAGTTTTGCGTTGCTGTCGGTTTCGGCACTTACTGCAAGAGCAACAAGAACTTCGTCAATGTGCATTCGGGGATTCTGATTTTTCATGACATTTATTTTTAAATGCTGTATTGCTCGCACAACTTCTTTCGGCAGAAGAAGAACAGAGTCGTCAATTTTGGCGAGAGTTTTCAGTGCGTTCAGAAGCATTGAACAGACAGCTCCTAAAAGATCTGTCGTTTTGCCTGTGACAAGCGTTCCGTCATTCAGCTCGATTGCCGCAACCGGATCACGGAAATTTTCCGCAAAATGATTCGCCGCAACTGCAACTTTTCTGTCGTTTCGGGTGAGGTCAAGACGATTCATCAAAAGTTCGATTTTTTTAACTTCCGCTATGCCGGTTCCTGTGACTTTTTGTTTCATTAAAGCGGCGTAGTATCTTCTTATTATCTCTTGTTTGGATGCCTCGCACACAGCTTCGTCATCGGTGATGGCAAATCCAACCATGTTTACTCCCATATCCGTGGGCGATTTGTATGGGGATTCACCGAAAATTTTGGTGAATATCGCATTCAAAACCGGAAATACTTCTACATCTCTATTGTAGTTCACGGTCGTTTTGTCGTATGCCTGAAGATGCCACGGGTCTATCATGTTGACATCGTTCAAATCGGCGGTCGCTGCCTCGTATGCGAGATTTACGGGGTGCATGAGCTGTAAACTCCATACAGGGAAAGTTTCGTATTTTGCGTATCCTGCTTTTACCCCTCTTTTGTTCTCGTGATAGAGTTGGGAAAGGCAAGTTGCCATTTTTCCGCTTCCGGGGCCGGGGGCAGTAACGACTACCAGCGGTCGGGTGGTTTCGATATAGTCGTTCTTTCCGAATCCGTCCTCGCTTACAATAAACTGCGGATTTGAGGGATACCCCTCTATAATATAATGAAGATATACTTTTACTCCGAGATTTTCCAAGCGAGCTTTAAATTTGTCTGCCGAGGGTTCGTGATTGTACTGAGTTATAACAACACTTCCAACATACAAACCAATCTCTTTCAGCTTGTCCATAAGACGCAGAATGTCCATATCATAAGTAATGCCAATGTCACTACGCATTTTGTTTTGCTCAATCGCCGATGCGTTTATAGCAAAAATAATCTCGGTTTTGTCTTTCAGCTTGAGAAGCATTCGCACTTTGCTGTCAGGCTGAAATCCCGGGAGAACTCGTGATGCGTGGTAATCGTCAAACAGTTTTCCGCCAAACTCCATATATAGCTTACCGCCAAAACCGTTTATGCGTTCAAGAATTTTTTCGGACTGCAATTTAAGATACTTATTATTGTCAAAACCAATTTTGTTCATCAGAAACACTCTCTTTTTTTCAAAAAAATACATGAGTCCATTATATCACAAATATCAAACTTAAATCAACGACATTTTCATAAGTTTAACCCATTTTTAAAAAAATTTTTTTAATTTTATTTTTAAGTAAAAATTAAGGTTGTTTTTAAGTATGAGAGATATAATAAAATCACAAAATAAATAAAGCAAATATGGAGGCTGAAATCATGAACGAAAACGAAAAAAATCTCGGTTTGAATTGTAACTTGGAGGGAAACGAAATGAAAGAATTTGAAGTTGAAAATAAAAACGATAATATTGAAATTGAAACAGTACAGCCGACAATCGCAGATACTCCCGAAGAAAAGAACGTCTACACTCGTCCGGCAGAAAATAATATTGATGATACATTCTTTAATATCGACAGTGCGGAAAATACAGAACCTGCTCCCGCTCCAAAAAAAGTTAATCCCTATACAATAGAGGATTTTCAAACACCTTCGCAAAAAGCTAAAAAGAGTAACGGCAAAAAATGGGCGGTGTCGGTAGCGGCAATATGTGCGGCTCTTGTAATTTCGGGCGGTTCGTTCTATGCCGGAGCAGTTTATAATTCCGGAAAAGTCGAAACATCAAGTGTATCCACAAACGCTCCGACAACGAATACATCATCTCAGGCAATCGCAAACGGAACATCGATAAATCTTACTCAAGACAATACAAAAATTTCCTCTACAATAACAGATGTTGTCGAACAGGCTATGCCGTCTATGGTTTCTATAAATGTTGTTTCAGAGCAGAAAATTTCAAATAACTATGGTTCGTTTTTTGAGTATTTTTATGGCGAAAGCTATCCGCAGACTTATGAAGTAAGCTCCAGCGGTTCGGGAATAATAATAGCTCAAAACGATACTCAACTGCTAGTTGTTACAAATAATCACGTTGTCAGCGGAGCAACAAAAATCGCTGTTCAGTTTATTGACGGCGAAAGTTGTGATGCCGTTATAAAAGGTACTTCGGCAGACAATGACCTCGCTGTTGTTTCGGTTGATATTGCCAACATAAGTGCCGACACCTTGAGCAAAATCAAAGTTGCTGTTTTGGGAAATTCCGATGACCTTAAACTTGGCGAATCCGCAATTGCAATCGGCAACTCGCTCGGTTTCGGTCAGTCGGTAACTGTCGGATATATAAGTGCGTTGAACAGAGAAGTTCAAATTTCCGACAGAACAATGACTCTTATTCAAACAGATGCTGCAATAAATCCCGGTAACAGCGGCGGTGCTTTGCTCAATATAAAAGGCGAAGTAATAGGCATAAACTCGGCTAAATATTCCGATACTTCGGTTGAGGGTACGGGCTACGCCATTCCTATATCAAAAGCAGAACCCATAATTGAAGAGCTTATGAGCGATGATTATATTTCTGATGACCAAAAAGCATATCTCGGAATTTACGGTCAAAGCGTACCGGATTCTTATCAAGAGCGTTTCGGATGGCCTAAGGGTGTATATGTAAGCCGTATTGTAAGTGATTCTCCGGCACTTATGGCAGGAGTTCAGGCGGGCGACATAATCACGGCGATAGACGGCGAAGAGTGCGACAGCATGGAGAGCTTGCAGGCTATACTCGAAAAGCATAAATCCGGCGACAAAGTTAAAATTTCGGTTACCAGAAGCGACACAAGAGGCGACCTCCACGAAATAGAAATAACTGCAACGCTTATGTCAAAGGGCGATTTTGCGACAGATGACAACAATTAATTTCCTACTTTCTTAATTTCTTTTAGCTCCCCGAAAAAATTATTTTCGGGGAGTAATTTTGTTGCTTAATTCAAAAAAAGATGTTATAATTAAATCTGAGATGAGTATAAAATCAAAAATATAAAAAAATTACTCATTAAGTAAACAATAAATTGCAAAGGGGATTTTTTTTGTGAAAAAAAGACTGCTCTCATTTGTTCTTGCATTTATGATTGTTGTCACTGTGCCGATGGTTACGGCATTAGGCATCGAAAACGAGAACGTCAATATTTACGGTGATTACGAGTACAATATTATTGATGAAAATTCCGTAAAAATAACCGCATATAACGGAAACTCGAAATTGTTAATAATTCCCGATACAATAGACGGTTATACGGTTACGGAAATAGACGAAGGGGCGTTCTATCAGTGTGATTTTTTGGAAGAAGTAATTATTCCCGAAACGGTTACTCTTATAGATGACGTTGCTTTTTACGGGTGTTCCTCTTTAGAAAACATAATAATTCCCGACAGCGTTTTGTCAATAGGCGAGGCAGCGTTTGCCGATTGTTTATCTTTGGCTAATGTGATTTTTTCCGAAAATTTAAATTATATAGGTAAGCAGGCTTTCGGGTATTGCAAATCCATAGAGCAATTAATTATTCCGGATAAAGTTACAACTATCGAAGAAGCCGCTTTTGAAGAGTGTATGTTTTTGGAAACAGTGATTATTCCCGAAAGTGTCCAATTTATGGGAGATTTCGTTTTTGACGGCTGTCCCTTTGTAAATATCAAATGTGTTGAGGGTTCGTATGCGGAGCAGTACGCAATCAACAACGATATAAAAAAATCGGTTATTCCAAAGCCCGCAGATTCGGATATTCAAATAAATTCGGATACTGATTCAGATACAGATTCGGAAATAGATTCGGAAATAGACTCGGAAATAGACTCGGAAACAGATTCGGAAATAGACTCGGAAATAGACTCGGATACAGATTCTGAAACATATTCGGATACGGAAACAGAGTCGGACACCGAAACAGAAACAGATTCAGACACGGAAACAGATTCGGAAATAAAAATCGAAACGCCTGTTGAACCTGAATCCGATACTCAAACAGATTCGAACTCGGATACAGAAACGGAGTCCGACACCCAAACAGATTCGGATACAGATTCGGAAATAAAAATCGAAACACCTATTGAACCTGAATCAGATACTCAAACAGATTCGGATTCCGATACAAATACAGAAATAGAAATCGAGTCCGACACTCAAACAGACTCCGATTCAGATACGGATACTCAAACGGAGTCCGACACTAAAACAGATTCAGATTCCGATACAGAAACAGAAACAGAGTCTGACACTCAAACGGATTCCGATACAGAAACGGATTCAGATTCAGATTCAGAAACAGATTCCGAAAACAAAGATACAAAAGATACACTGGAAACTCCAAAACCCGTTGAAAAAAAACTCGGGGATATGGACAATGACGAGCAAATCACCGCAAGCGATGCACTCATAGTTCTTAGATTGAGTGTAGGGCTGGAAGAAGTTACAGACGAGAAAAAATCCATAGCAGATGTAGACAAAGACGGAGATCTTACAGCCAGTGATGCACTTATTCTTTTAAGAGTGAGTGCCGGTATGCAAGATTTGGAATAGCTAACGAAAGGAAGAACAATCTAAAATGAAAATATTGATACTGTCGGCAAAAACGGGCGGAGGTCACATGAGAGCGGCAGAAGCTTTTGAAGCTGTCGTAAAAGAAAAAGACCCATCTAACGAAGTTCTTATTGTTGACGGCTTGGAGTATGTTAATCATTATTTCAGTAAAGCAATAGTAAAGGGATACAAGTTTTCGGCGACCAAAATTCCAAATATTTATGGATTGATGTACAGAGCCTCAGACAGCGACAACAGCACATACAAATTTATGCAAAAAACAAATACTCATTTTGCAAAAAAGATAATTCCACTTTTGGCTGAGTTCAGACCCGATGTTATTGTATCGACTCACCCATTTATGACTATAATGTGTTCATCTCTAAAAGAGAAAAAAATAACAAACATTCCGCTTATTTCTATCGTTACGGATTTTAAAACACACGCATCCTGCATAAATCCCGGAGTAAGCGAGTATGTTGTTTCGAGCAGTGAGATGGTAGATCAGCTCGAAAAACTGGGGGTTGACCGAAATATCGTTCACCCGGTAGGAATCCCGATTTCTCCGATATTTTTCGAAAAAGACGAAAACAAAAGCCAGCATCTGAAAGAACTCGGATTTTCTCCCGATTTGCAAACAGTGCTTATCATGGCAGGAAGTTTTGGTGTTACCGATATTCTCAAAATATACGAGAGTCTGAACGAAATCGACATTGATTTTCAAGTAATCGTAATAACGGGACGAAATCAGAAGCTTTTCAATGCGTTCAACAATATTTTGAGGAATAATCCCGACATGAGGGTAGGCAGTCCGCAGGTCAATTTTGAGACGCACGAAGATCCGACACTCCGCCGTGAAACAAAAATGAAACTTACCAAAAAAACAAAGCTCATTTATTTTACAGACGAAGTATATAAATATATGCACATTTCGGATTTGATAATAACAAAACCCGGAGGTCTTACCGTAACTGAATCTTTGGCGGCGTGTTTGCCTATGCTTCTTTTTAAGGGCATACCGGGTCAGGAAACCGATAATACGGAATATCTGACAAGCAACAACCTTGCTATAAGTATACGCACATCAACAGAAGATAAAATTCACAATATTCTTTCGGACAAAAAACATTCGACTGTCACTGAAACCGTTTACAAATTGCTGAAATATCCTGAAAGACTTCGTTCTATGAAGGAAAGCTGCGAGCGATTGAACAACAAGGATTCGGCATACAGAGTCTATGATATTGTCAAAAATGCGGTGGATAATATGAAATCGCCGTTGATTATCCCGAATGATTACGATGAAGAACTTAACTCAGAGGAGTTCGAGCGTTTAAGTGCCGAGATAATAGAGGAGTTCATGAAAAAATATAACATCGATGATGATATAGATTTTTCGGAATATAATGTTGACTAAGATTTCTTTTTTCTGATGCTGTGAAAAATTGGCTTTCTTGAAAAATTAGCTTTCTTGGGAAAACCTTTTTTGAAAAAAAGGTTTTCCCAAACCCTTTCCAAAAAACTTTAAT
>CACXHC010000055.1 GCA_902767285.1 uncultured Ruminococcus sp. | reverse complement strand
TGGGGGCGAGCAGCCCCCCAACAATAAAGCGGGAAATTACAAATTTGGATATTCGGTCATAGGGTTGTATTTTTCGCCGTAGAGGCGAGTTTCGAAATGAAGGTGCGGGCCTGTTGACCAACCTGTTGTTCCGACATATCCGATGAGCTGTCCTTTCTGGACGTAATCGCCTTCGGACACTGTGAGATCTGTCATGTGGGCATACAGAGTCGCTTTGCCGTTGCCGTGGTCTATCATGAGATATTTTCCGTATCCGCCGCCGCAACCGCAGCTTCCTTCTTTTGGATAATTGTGGTCGCATACGTCGTTCGAAAGTACTACGACTCCCGATTCTGCCGCCACTATTACCGCATTCATTATTGAGCCGTCCGAAATGTCAATTGCTCCGTGATTGTACGTTGTTCTGTCCTCGTTCCACTCTGACGAAAGTATATAATGCCCCGGTACGGGCCATACATAGCCGTCAGTTTCTGATGGTTCGGGTTCGGGTTCGGGTTCGGGTTCGGACTTTGATGTTGTTATCTGACTGCTCTCCTCGTAGTCATCGTCTGTATAGTCTGTATCGTTGGTGTCGGGTTCTTCGTAATAATCGCTGTCCTCTTCGACTTCGCTCGATGTTACCGCTGAGGAGACTTCATATTTCGATGATGTCGTTGTTGCTTTTGATGATGTCACCGTTTTTGATGACGTTGCTGTTTTTGATGAAGTCGCTGCTTTCGAGCTTGCGGATTTCTGCTCCTCTTCGAGCTTCTTTTTTGCTTCGGCTGCCTTTTTAGCTGTCGCCTCTTGTGCCGCCTTATCCTTAAAATATGCCTTGATTTTATCTTCTACAACCTTTCGTTCGGCGTTGGTTTCGTCCAGATGGTCTTTCGCTCCCGAATTTTCGGTGTAGAGATTATTGAGAATTTTTTCGTTTTCGTTGATTAAATTCTGAACTTCCTCTTGTCGCTGTGAAAGAAGTTTCTGCTCGTTGTCGAGGGCGGTTTTCTTGTCGGCGAGTGCGTTCTTCTTGACGTTTATTACGTCTATGTCGTCTTGCAGACTGCTGATGAGTGCTTCGTCCGATTTCGAAATATACGTTATTATTTCAAGCTTATCGAGAAAATCCGAAAAATCTTTCGCTCCCAGAATTATTTCAAGCGAGGTCGTATCGCCCGACATATACAGAACTTTCAGACGCTGTTTCAGTTTGTCTACTCTGTTCGAAATTTTAGAGCGTGATTCGTCAATGTCATTCTGCAAACCTGTTATCTCAATATCGAGATTTTCTATTTCGGAACGGCTGTTTGAAATTTGCTCATTCAAAACCGTGATTTTTTTGAGTAAAGCTTCCTTATATTTTTCTCTTTTTGCAATATCGCTGGCGGTGCTGTCGATTTGTGCCTGATACTCGGCGGCTTGTTCGTCAAGCTCCTGTTGCCTTTTTTGATAATCCGAAAGAGTATCCGCCGATGATGATATTACCGCCGTAACCCCTCCTATGAGTGCAAGAGTGGTAATTCCTGCTATTATCTTTAAATAAAGTTTACCAGCCAAGAATTTCCCCTCCCTCCATATTCAGATACCTGCCGATAGATATTAACGCACCTATCGCACCGATTATCATGCCAAATATGATGAACGTTGCCGACATCTGAAAAGCTAACTCCGAGTACGGAATTTCTTTTATGGGAACAATATATTTTACCGCCGAAACCATGGCTTCGTACAAAAATGCGATTATTACCGAGGCTATGCCTCCCGAGATAAGCCCCAGCACGATGCCTTCTATAACAAACGGAGTTCTTACAAAGTGATTTGTTGCTCCTACCGATTTCATTATGCTTATCTCAAATCTTCGGGAGTACATCGTCATTCTTACGGAGTTGCTGATTATGAACAGCGAAATTATTCCCAACGCTGTCACAAGCCACGCTCCCACCTTTGTGACGAGTATATTTAACTCGGTGAGCCTTTTGGCTACGTCGCTTCTGTCGCTGATGATGTCCACGCCTTCGACATTTTTTATATTTTCTACGGTGTCATCGTACTGCGACAAATCCACCATTGCAACATGAAACGCATTCGGAAGGGGGTTTTCTTCTCCCTGAAGTTCGCCGAACAGCGAACCGAGTTCCGACTCCCATTTTACGATTGCTTCGCTCTTTGAGTAAAACTCACATGATGCTATGTTATCGAGTTTTCGTATTTCGGGGCCGATTTTTTGAATTGCGGTAACATCGTCTATATTCTCTTTCAAAAATACTGTGATTTGGTTATCCTTGCCGACTGTATCGACTATTCGTGCAACGTTCAGCGAGAGCAAAACCGCTACTCCGGTTATCAGCAGACACGACACCAAAACGCCTATTGATGCCGCCGACATCATTCTGTTATTCCAAACGCTTTTTATGCCTTCTTTTGTTAAATATCCTAATCCTATCATTCTTCGCCAGCCTCCCCATCAACAAAAACTTCGGTGACGATTTTTCGGCTTGACGGAATTTCGTTCTCGTCATAATCGGTGATGTTTTCATCATCGGAGTGCATTTCCAAAAGCTCTTTTTCTGATATTTCGATTGGCACTTCGGCTTTTTCTTCAACAGTTCCGCTGTCAGAGATCACCTCTCCGCCCTGTATTTCGATAACACGATTTTTAAATTTTTGTACAAGGTCATGTTCATGAGTAACAACGATTATGGTTGTACCCTGTTTATTTATCTCGTTGAGAAGTTCGATTATCTCAAACGACATTTCGGGGTCGATGTTTCCTGTTGGTTCGTCTGCGATGATTATGGACGGATTATTCACCAACGCACGGGCAAGACTGACTCTCTGCTGTTCACCGCCCGAGAGTTCGGCGGGGCGACAATGTGCTTTTTCTTTCAGACCAACGAGTCCCAAAATATAGTTGACTCTCTTTTTTACGGCTTTCGGCTTTGCTCCGATAACTCTCATAGCGAAGGCAACGTTATCGAAAACGCTCATTTTGTCGATGAGTCTGAAATCCTGAAAAACTATACCCATTGTTCTTCTCAGATACGGCACTTTACGGCGTTTCATTTTTGTAATGTTAGTTTCGTTAACAGTAATAAATCCCGATGACGGCTCTTCCTCTTTCATTATCAATTTAAGGAAAGTGCTTTTGCCTGCTCCCGATGCACCTACTATAAATACAAACTCACCTTTTTCGATGTTGATATTAACATCATTGAGTGCCTTTGTGCCGTTGGGGTAAACTTTTGAAACATTTGTGAACGTTATCATAAAATGAAACACTCACCTCACTTTTTTAAAAATAATACAAACGGGAATGTAACTTTAAAAATAAATTACATTCCCCGTTAGTGTAAATTAAAGATAATTAGTATTTAACCGGATTGGCGATAAGATATTTCTTAACCATGAGTGCTACTTTGAACACGATAGCGTCCTCGAACTCACGGAGGTCAAGACCGGTAAGTTTTTTGATTTTCTCAAGTCTATAAACAAGAGTATTTCTATGAACGAACAATTTTCTGGAAGTTTCGGAAACATTAAGGTTATTTTCAAAAAACTTCTGGATAGTAAAAAGTGTTTCTTGGTCGAGCGAATCGATCGAGCCTTTTTTGAAAACTTCGTTGAGGAACATTTCGCAAAGGGTGGTTGGAAGCTGATAAACGAGTCGAGCTATACCGAGATTGTCGTAACTTGCGATAGTGCGTTCGGTATCGAAAACCTTGCTGACTTCGAGGGCAACTTGAGCTTCTTTAAACGAATGAGCCAACTCTTTAACGCCGACAACCGCCGTGCCTATGCCGATGATACAATGAGTATAGAACTCACTTGAAAGAGTATCGACAATAGAGCTTGCCAATTTTTCGAGGTCTCGTGAATCGATGCCCGATTTAACTTCTTTAACAAGAGCGATGTCGGTTTCGTTGATGTTGATAACAAAATCCTTAGATTTATCGGGGAAAAGATTTTGGATAACATCATAAGCCGAAATATCGGTTTTTGAGGTTACTTTGATGAG
The DNA here is from genome assembly GCA_902767285.1 of uncultured Ruminococcus sp. Classification (GTDB taxonomy): domain Bacteria; phylum Bacillota; class Clostridia; order Oscillospirales; family Acutalibacteraceae; genus RUG592. The sequence goes on along the minus strand of CACXHC010000055.1, from coordinate 4,915 downwards.
CATACATACTCTTGTCACCTCGTTGTTAAAGCGAAGTTCTCTTGCTTTTATATAAATATCTCCGGGGAGAATATTATCAAGAATCACGTTTTTAATGAAATTGCCTCTGTCATATTTTTCGTCATAATACTGCTTGATGCTGCTTAACGATACCGCAAGAAGCTGAGCATATTTTTGTGCAAGGTCATCACTGCCCTGAACAAATACCGCATACTCTGATCTTGAATTACAACTGAACGATTTGAACGTCTGACCATTTATAACAAAAGGTGCCGATGAACTGAGCGTTTCTGATGTAATACTGTCGTTTACTTCGCCGATTCTGCCAAGCTCACTGCAAGCGATCACAACCGAAGTTTCGTCTATTACGCCTATCGTCCTGTCAATTGCATCTTTCATTTGGTGTATGACGCCCTGAAACAATCTGTTTGACATTGTTACAAACCCTCTTTCTTATTCTATTTTCATCTAATCTGTTTTAATATTTTTTTGAACATTGTGCAAATAGCCTATTATCATATATAATCATACACAATTTTCAATAAAAAAGCAACCTTTTTATTGCAAAATTTCAAAAAAATTTTACATTTAATAACCCATTGGCTTTCTTGGGAAAACCTCTTTAAACCATTAGCTTTCTTGGGAAAACCTTTTTTGAAAAAAAGGTTTTCCCAAACCCTTTCCAAAAAACTTTTATTGTGTAAAAAATGTTTACTTGCCGATATAGAAACAAAAACGACTGCGTACTTTTGCAGTCGTTTTTGTTTGGACTCACAGAAAATTAGTTGAACCGCATAAAATTTATATAATTAAAGTTTTTTTTGCTTCTTTTTTTTTCAAAAAAAAGAAGAGAAAATAGAAGAGAAAAAAGAAGAGAAAAAAAGAAGAGAAAAGAATAGTTGACACGGGGGGAACATTAAGAGTATAATGTAATTTGTGATAAATTTGATTTGGCGGAGTGGTGAAATGAACTTTTTTGAACATTTAGATAAAGAATTTGCTCAATCAAAAGACGCTTTTTTATACTCGATAAATCGTTTGCCCGAGTCTAAAATAATAGTAGTGAATGTTGGTTTAAACTGCCTTATGTATGATTCGGGACTGGTTAATATAAGAAGTCTGAAAAATTTTATTGCCGATATTTCGGAATTGCTTAACTCGGATTCTAAAAAACGAGTTGTTATTGTGATTTCTGATTCGGTGGAGAATACAAGTCCACAGTATTTCAGCTCCAAATTGGTAAAAAAGGCGAATGATGAGGGAATTTCCATAGATTCTCGATTGTATTCGGCGTTGGTGTCGGTAATCCACAGCGATATTGTTAATCTGTTTTATGAGGGTTTCGCCGACTATAATTTCAGAACAATCGGATTTTCGGTATCATCAAACGGGGCGGATTTGGCGGGCGAGTTCAAACATATTCTCAAATCTATCGAGAGTATTGCGTCTAAACCTCAAGACAAATTGAGCAGTGATGCAAAAATTTCAGCTATAAAAAATCTTATTCATTCAAGCAAAAATATCACTCAGGCAACGGGGTTCAATGCCGTTATTCAAAAAACGTCAGAAACCATAAAGGGGTTATTTAAGGCTTATCCGAGAACTATTCCAATCATTATGGAGGATATTTCGCAAAAAGTTTTTTCTGCTGATGATGACGGGCTTGCGGCGAAAATCTCTATTGCTTTGAGTGCAGATGTGCTTGTTTCTATTTCCAGAAAAGGTATGCTATATACCATCGACCCGGTAACAAGCAGTTCCGCTCAGCCGTTCTACTGCTACGACACCAGCCGAAAAGTTCCGTTTACGCCGTCCAGACGTGGCGACCTTTCCAAAAAACTGAACGCCGCTTGCAGTGTCAACAGCCACAGCCGACCTATTCCAATGGTTCTTACTTCGTACATATCGCCGTTTACTATATGCAAGATTTTTTCTGCCGACAAAGTTGCCGATATTTGTGAAAAAGGCGAGTTTCCGTTCTTCACGACTTTCATAGATACAAAGAAAATCGTGCGTTTTTCGAGCGATAAATCTCTGCCGATAGAACACAGACTCACCACAGGCAAAATCGTACTGAACGAAAATGCCGTTGATGCTCTTGTTAATAAAAAATCCAGTCTGCTTTCGGTGGGTATCGTTTCAGTGGAGGGCGATTTCGATACGAAAATGACCGTTGCCATCTTTAACGAGAATAACGAGGAAATCGGCAAAGGCGTTACTGATGTCAACAGCGATGATTTAAAAGCAAAAATGCAGTCGGGCGAATCTGTGACGGTCATCAACCGAACCCGCATGGTTTTATCGAAGAAAGCCAAGTAAACACGAGGTCATTTTATGAGAATTGTTATTAAAATAGGTACATCGTCTTTGACATACGCAACGGGTCAGCTCAATTATCGACATATCGGCATTATGACCGATATTATTTGCGATTTGAAAAATATGGGCAACGAAGTCGTTGTTGTTTCGTCGGGTGCGTCGGGAGTCGGTATGGGAAAACTCGAACTTTCACGAAAACCGCCCGAATCTGCAAAAAAAAGAGTGCTTGCGGCATCGGGTCAAAGCGGTCTTATGGCTATGTATGAGGATTTCTTCGGCAGATATAATTGCAAAATCGCACAAGTTCTGCTCACAAAATCCGATTTGAAAAAGCCCGAAAAAGCCAAAAGTATTACACGCTCGTTTGAGGAGATGTTTAACTACGGTGTTTTGCCAATCGTTAACGAGAATGACGTTATTGCCTCAGATGACCCGAACTCCGATGATATGTTCGGCGATAATGATACGCTATCCGCTGAGGTTGCGGCATTCATAAAAGCGGACGTGCTTGTTATCTGGTCGGATATTGACGGTCTTTACACGAAAGACCCGAGGAGCAATCCCGATGCGGAGTTTATTCACGTTGTGCCGAAGGTCACGGACGAGATTTATCAAATGGCTGGCGGTGCGGGTACGGCGAGAGGTATGGGCGGTATGCGTACTAAGCTGAACGCCGCCGTTATCGCAAATAATGCCGGTGTTGATATGATAATCTCCAACAGCGAAAAGCCCGAACTTCTATACGATTTAATGGAGGGCAAGTCGATTGGCACTCTGTTTCAAAAAAATAAAGAATACAAACAAGGAGAATGAAAAATGAAACTTTCAAATTTATTGGGTCAGCGTTTTAAGGAAAAGCCCGCTGAATGTAAGCTCGACAGCCATGTTTTTTTGGTTAGAGGCGGATATATCAAGCAAGTTGGCGAAGGTATTTTCTCGATGTTCATGCCGATGAAGAGAATCACGAAGAAAATCGAAAATATCATTCGTGAAGAGATGGACGCAATAGGCGGACAAGAGGTTATGTTTCCTGTTGTAATGCCTGCAACACTTTGGGAAGAGTCGGGCAGATATTCGGCAGTTGGCTCGGAGCTTCTGCGTTGTCAGGACAGAGGGGGTTCAAAACTCGTTTTGGGAATGACTCACGAAGAAGCGGCGGTGCATCTTGCGAGAAATACAGCATCATCTTATATAAACTTTCCGTTCATGATTTATCAGATTCAAACAAAATTCCGTGATGAACCCCGTTCGAGAGGCGGTCTTATCAGAGTAAGAGAATTTACGATGAAGGACGCATACTCATTCCACACATCTCAACAAGACCTCGAAGATTATTACAAGAAATGCCACAAAGCGTATGAAAATATTTTTGCTCGTGTAGGCGTTCCCGAAGTAATTTCGGTGCAGTCGGATTCGGGCATGATGGGCGGAAAAGTCGCACACGAATTTATGCTCGTTACGGATGCGGGTGAAGATAAGCTCGTTGTTTGTCAGAATGAGGAGTGCGATTTCCGTGCAAATATGGAGATTGCCGAGTGCGTCTTTGAAAACGAACCTCAGCAAGCGGCAGATTTAACGAAAGTCCACACACCCAACACAAAAACGATTGACGACATTTGCAAGCTCCTCAACGTCACCCCCGACAAGACCGCCAAAGCCGTTATTTTCCTCAAGAAAGAGTCGCTCGAACCTGTTATTGTGTTTATCAGAGGCGACCTTGATGTTAACGACATAAAACTCCGCAATTTTCTTCATGAAGAAGTTATTCCCGATGACAACACCACCGAAACGGGCATTACATACGGTTTTGTAGGCCCAATAAATCTGACGGCAAAAGCGACCGTACTTTTTGACAGTTCTCTCAAAGGTCTGACGAATCTCGTGTGCGGAGCAAATGAAGTTGACTATCATTACACAGGATTCAACCCTGAAAGAGACCTTGATACAACAATCGAATATCACGACTTGTCGAAAGCATTCGAAGGCTGTATTTGTCCGAAATGCCGTAAAAAGACGATACGTCTTTGCAGAGGAATCGAAGTCGGAAATATATTCCAGCTCGGCACAAAATACACTGAATCTATGAATATGCAGTACATTGACAAAGACGGCAATTTGCAAAATCCCATCATGGGTTGTTACGGAATCGGAGTTGGCAGACTTGCGGCGTCCGTCTGCGAGGTCAGACATGACGACTACGGCCCCATTTGGCCGATATCGATTGCCCCGTGGCACGTTCACATTTGTGCTATTCGTGCAGATGATCCCCAAGTTTCGGAAGTCGCAAACAACATCTACAACGAACTCCAAAAGAACCACATCGAAGTTATCTTTGACGATAGAGATGTCCGCCCCGGCGTTATGTTCAACGACGCCGACCTCCTCGGAGTTCCCGTCAGAGTCACCGTAAGCCCCAAAACCCTCAAGCGTAACGCTGTCGAAGTCGTTTTCCGTGACAAATCCTTCTCTCAAGACTTCCCCACCTCCTCCGCCTCAGCTGACATCACCGCTCTCGTCAACTCCCTTCTTTCGTAAGTTTTTTTTTGGGGGCTACTCGCCCCCAGTCTTTTGGGGGGCTACTCGCCCCCAGTCTTTT
>CACXHC010000054.1 GCA_902767285.1 uncultured Ruminococcus sp. | reverse complement strand
GTTCGTTGAAACACATAAAATTTATATAGTAAAAGTTTTTTTTGCTTCTTTTTTTTTCAAAAAAAAGAAGAGAAAATAAGCGACAAACTGAAGATTTATTGGAGCTGTTTTTTATTTTTAAATTGTTCAAAGTATTTTTTTAGTTCATCATCAGATTTTTTCATTAGATAGGCAGTATCCTTTTTCATACATTCGCTCAGAACGACGTCTATACAGTCACAGCACAAATCGTATGACGATATTCCTTTTGAAGTGTTCTTGAATATCTCGTACATTCTGCGGATTTTGATTTTTTCCTCTTCGCTTCTCTCACTGCACACCGTAAAAAATGTAATTTCCTCATTCAGCAGAAAGCGAGTTTGTATGTCATCAAGCACAGACCACTGAAGGAGTGTATTATCGCACTCTCCTGTTAGATAAAATTCCGAATTAAATATTTTGTCTATAACGATTTTTGTAACGGACGGATCATCTATCATACAGCCAACTATAATACTTAATGCCCGAACCAGTCTTACATTGATATTTTTTGTTGGTAGCTGTTGAGATTGAATTTCTTCCGAATAATATTCCGGTTCGGAATACGATGTATACTGTTCCTGAAAATGTTCTGCTTTTTCTTTTTGTTTAGTGAACTCGTCCCGGTACTTTTTTATCATTGAAAAAAAAGTACCTTTGCCAATATCTAATTCTTTTGATACAACTGAAATTCTCGAAGAAAGTTTTATATCTTTCAACTCATCAAAACTGAACGTATCCGAAAATTGAACATCGCCGATAGTTTCTGCCAAAAATCTTGCGGATTCTTCAGCGATTTTCTGTTTGCCTTCCGATGATTTTACATCGTATAAATTTTTGAATCTTTCGTAGAAATATTCAAAACCCTCTGTTGCGTTTTCGATAAGTGATTTAAATATTGCATATCCGTTCTCGCCGTGACTTTTAATAAATTCGTCGGGATCTTTCCCATCAGGAGTGCTTATCACCGAAACCCTCAATCCTGCTTGATCAAGAATTTTTGCGTTTGCGAAAGCTGCCTTTTGTCCGGGAGCATCGGAGTCGTAACAAAGCACGACTTCTTTTTTGTGTTTTTTTATTAATTCGGCTTGATTTTTAGTCAAAGCTGTTCCCAAACCTGCAATAACGTTATCAAAACCGGCTTGCGTGAGGGCTATAACGTCCATATATCCCTCACACAAAATAAAATATTTTTCTCTCGTTTTTACTGCAAGATTCATATTGTACAAATGAAAAGATTTTTTATATACAGGAGTATCGGAGCTGTTGATATATTTGGGTTTATCATCGCCCATTGTTCGACCGCCAAAGGCGACAACATGACCTTGCGTGTCAATTATTGGGTACATTACCCTATTACGGAAACTGTCGATGTAATTTCCTTTTTTGGTTCTTCGAATAAGATTTGCTTCTTCCAAATCTTCCCTGGAGAAGCCTTCGTTTTTCATGTAGTCCAAAAGACCTGTCCACTCGTTCGGAGAGAGTCCCAACCCAAATTTTCGTATAGTCGTATTACTTAATCTTCGATTTTCTCTCAGATAGTTAAGACCGATACCGCCGTTTGCACCAATCAAAGTATTATAAAAGAAACCGGCGGCTTTTTTGTTTATCTCGTAGATTCTTTTTTTCTGCTGATCTTCTTTACTGGGCATGGTTTGCTTTTCCGGCAGACTTATGCCCGAACGCTCTGCCAAATATTTAAGAGAATCAAAAAAGCTGAATCCTTCCATTATTTCTAAAAAGCGAAATACGTCTCCGCCTCTCATACACCCGAAACAATAGCAGGAGCCGTTCTCCGGATAAACATAAAATGACGGAGAACTGTCATCGTGGTCAGGAAACGGACACGCCGAAATATATCTGTTGCCGTTACGCTTGAGCTGAGTGTATTCCGAAACTACCGAAACTATGTCATTACGTTCTTTGACTTCTTCTTTTAAGTCCTGCCAAGACATTCAAAAACTCACCTTTACAATTTTTTTAGAATCGGGTAAAAATCCATCCTCTACATAAAGCACTAATAATTTGCCATAAAATGCTCCTTTTGTCAATAGCTTTTTTGAAAACACCTCAAATTTTGTTATTTTACACAAATCGAGCGACTATTTCATAATAATCTAAACAAGCAAGAGGTGCCAATCGATACGATCGGCACCACACATTTTATTTGTCGTTGTCTATATGCTTTTTTGAGCCTTTGAGCAGTCTGACGATCCACTCCGGCATTATATTGGGATTTATCTTGTACAAATTTTCGCATATACTGATACTTTCGTTAAGCACAATATAACAGCAGATTATAAGAGCAAACGGAAGCTCCATATTGAAAGATATTCCGGATTTTGCAAAAAGCAGCGGAACGGCGTAATCAAGATATATTCCAAATGTCAAGCCTACCAAAAGACCAATTTTTTTGTAG
>CACXHC010000053.1 GCA_902767285.1 uncultured Ruminococcus sp. | reverse complement strand
ATTATACAGTATATAATTGATCATGATGCAAGTGATGAGTATTGGACAGACGCTAATTCGTATTGGAACGAATAGTTATAAAGAGGTGCAAAATGACTGTAAAAGATTTTTATACAAAATATAATCTCGGCGGCTATATTCTCGACAATATTAAGTTTGATACCGCCGAAAACGAAATATTGTTTTTGTTGTCTGACGATACAGACGATTATAACAAAATAGTTGCTTTCCAAAATACAAGTACAATCACATTTACCGGTGGAGAATTGCCAAATGAAGATGAAATACTTCGTCAGAAAATATCATCAGATGGAACACTAACTTTTACCTTTTTAGACAATGACTGTGTTGTTGCTGTGAAATGTACCAACATCGAAATACGCTCTCCGCTTACCACAGTTGTGTTTACCTCATTTTACATAGAAAGCAGCGGTCATTTTGAGAATATTAACGATTATTCGTGCAGGTACGTTCCAGATGAAAACAGCGTTTTTGATCCCGATGTTATCACCAAAATATTGAAGCTGCCTCCGACACATACCCGCTATGGCAGCTATGATAAAGACCACCCGAGAATATCATCGTGGGAATATCGAATCTCCAAGCCGACAATTGACGCAGAGGAGCAACTTGTACAGCTTGCTCAAAAGTTTACGCCATTAATTGCTAAGATAAACGATATAAAAACGAAGTACAATGTTAATGTCGGCTTGATGATTGTACCGCATATCTATGGTGAAGAAGCACCGATAATAAGTCTTACTCGTGACGTTATCGAGTTTTGTCATAAGGCAGGTGCAATAGTAACGTCAGATACCTATGTTTACGAGTGTGAATAATTATATTTGTATAATAAAGATATTAATATTTTACAAAATGGAAGGTAATGAAAATGTTAAAATATCCGATACTATTAGTTCACGGAATGGGCTTTCGTGACAGCAAAATAATCAATTATTGGGGACGTATTCCCAAAATATTTACAAATGACGGTAATAAAGTATTTTACGGAAATCAGGACAGTAACGGTACTATTGAAGATAATGCACAGGTACTAAAAAGGCAAATAGAAGAAATAATTAGTGAAACAGATGTTGAAAAGCTCAATGTTATCGCACATTCAAAGGGCGGAATGGATATACGTTATGCGATCTGTCAGCTTGGAATGAGCAAATACATAGCATCACTTACTACGATAAATACTCCGCATAACGGCTCGAAGTCGATAGACAAGGCGTTAACTCTGCCCGTTCCGCTTGTAAAATTTGCAGGATTTTATTCAGATTGTTGGCTTCGCTTACAGGGTGATAAAAGTCCGACTGCCTATAAGGTGTTTCAGTCGTTCTCAACTGAATATACACGCCGCTTTAATGAGGAAAATCCGGATGATCCGAACATTTATTATCAAAGCTATGCCTGTGTTATGAAAAACAGCGTAAGTGATATGGTTTTATGTATTACTCATGCGATAGTGAATTCCATTGAGGGCGAAAACGATGGACTTCTTACACCCGAAGGTGTTAAGCACGGCGAATTTAAAGGTATTGTCCGTAGCAACTCCGTAAGAGGTATTTCACACTGCGATGAAGTGGATATGCGTCGCCATCGATTTACGAAAAGACAAGGTGACGGCATTTCGGACATTCTTGATATGTATCGTGAGATATTGAATACTCTGAAAGATAAAGGAATGTAGTGAATAGTGGCGATAAAGATAAAAAAGAATAAAATCAAAATTAATAAAACAATGATAATCACCGTATCTGTACTTACCGTTATCTGCATAACCGCAGTGACATTATTGTGTTTCGGTATAATTCAGATAAATCACCCGCCAAAGGACAAATACCCGATAAGAGGTGTTGACGTTTCCGAGTATCAAGGTAAAATTGACTGGAGCGTGTTATCGAATCAGGATATTGATTTTGCATTTATCAAGGCAACGGAAGGTTCGAGCTATACCGATGAGCATTTTTACGAGAATTGGGAAAACGCAACTAAAACAGATCTGAGAATTGGT
>CACXHC010000052.1 GCA_902767285.1 uncultured Ruminococcus sp. | reverse complement strand
TACACAATTAAAGTTTTTTGGAAAGGGTTTGGGAAAACCTTTTTTTCAAAAAAGGTTTTCCCAAGAAAGCCAATTTTTCACAGCACCAAACCTCTTCCAATTATTTAAACTTAACCTTAAGATACGTCTTTTTTCCTTTACGGAGCAAAACATAATCTTTGTCTGTTGGTTTATTTACGACAAAATCGACACTGTTGCAGCGAACGCCGTCTACATACGCTCCGTTCTGCTGAATGAGTCGTCTTACTTCCGAGCGGGATTTTACAAGTTCCGCATTTACGAACAAATCCACAACATTAATTGTATCCGTATCGACTATGTATGTACTTTCGGGAGCGTTTGAGCCGTCCTCTCCGCCAAACAGAGATTTAACTGTTTCTATTACTTTGTCCGCCTCGTCTTTGCCATGAACAAGTTTGGTTATCTCGTAAGCCATGACTCTTTTTGCGTTGATAATATCTTTCAGAAGCTCGTTTATCTCGGATATTTCAAGTCTTGTAAAGAGCTTGAGGAGCATTTCTACATCGTCATCATCAACATTGTAGAAATACTGGTAAAAATCGTAAGCTGTGGTTTTATCTCTCGCTACCCAAAGAGTACCGCTTTCGGTTTTGCCCATCTTCTTTCCGCCTTTTGTGAGCAAAAGAGGACAAGTAAGACCAAATATCTCAGTAAGTTCGGTGCTTGTATCGGTTTCTTCATTGAGTCCATGTTCTGCGAACCACATTTTTCTGTGCAGACCTGTTCCGGCAACGATATTTCCCCACTGGTCGCTTCCGCCTATCTGCAAAGAACAGCCGTATGTCTTGTTGAGATACTCAAAATCAAATGCCTGCATGAGCATATAACCCATCTCAAGGAATGTAAGCCCGCCTTGTTTGAGTCGATTTGCGTAAGCATCTGCGGCTATCATTGTATTAACATTAAAATGAATACCGACCATTCTCATAAAATCAACGTAAGTATATTTATCCATCCACTCGGCGTTGCTGAGAATTATTGCAGGATTATCACCATCTGTTCTTACAAAACGCTTAACGAGATTTTTTACTTCCTCAAGATTGTGATTAACTTCCTCTTTGGTGAGCATTTTACGCATATCGCTTTTTCCGCTCGGATCTCCAATAAGGGCAGTTGCTCCGCCGATTACAATTATTCCTTTATGGCCTGCGTCCTGAAGATACCTGAACATCATCAATGCAAAAAAATGACCTATATGTAAACTGTCTGCCGTTGGATCTATTCCGAGATAAAATGTTATTTTTTCTCCCGATTCCAAATTTTTTTTCAACTGTTCGAGATTTGTACATTGATATATGTAGCCCCTCGATTGCAGTGTAGAAAATAATTCGTTAGACATTTTTTATCAATCCTTTCTTATAATTTCATTTGCTGTTTTCCCATTTTTCGCTTTTTCGGGATGCCTGTATATTATAGCACAGATATGCGGAGTTGTCAAAATTTTTTTGCATTTCAAGCCATTTCCGAAAAATTAATTATCGTTATCTTCTTCGTTATCTTCTTCATCTTCTTCATGAGCTTTTCTGCGTTCGTCATCAAGACTGTTGTAACGATCTCTCATTGAACTGCCAAGTTGGTTTATCATAGTACCAAGACTCTCTCTTCCCATACGTCCTTCAAAAATATCTCTCAAACCATCTTCGATAGAACGCTCTGAATCAGTTACCGATTCTTTTGGAGATTTAATACCGCACATAACATCAATTAACGTATCGGAATATTCTTCAAACATTTCGATAGGAGTTAAAAGAATTTTTAGGAGAACATCGTTTGATGCCGAAACAAAACTAAGATTAATTACGATTTTGAAACCGAGTTCGTTTGTATCATAATTAAGGGTAAAAAATCCCATAGACGAAATATTCTGATTAATACGACAAATCAATTCTGCCATTTTATCTTTAAAATCTTCTGGGCGTTTTTTTGCTGATAAAGGACGGCAAGTAACGGTTTCAATAAGGCTATCTTCTGTAAATCCTATATTATAATTAATTTTTTTCAAATCGGAGTTTATTGGTCGCATAAATTTAAAACTAAAATCATTTTTATTGTATTCGTATTCCCATTTTAATTTTTGAAGGAAGCCATTTAAATTGAACGATGCTCCAAAGCGAGGGTCTGTTAATGAAATTGACATAATTATCACTGATTCCTTTCTGTAATTAATTCTTTTATTTCTTCTTGTGCATTACGAACTTCTTCGAGAAACATTCGTGAAGAAACTCGCAAAGCACCGTTTCCCAAAATAATCATTTGCTCCATGCCATCAGAAGTAACTACTCTGACACGATTATTTTTTGCAAGTTTATATGATGCCTTTTCAATATATGAATCTGCTGTTTCTGCTTCTTTTGTGTATATAACCGTTATACCGTCTATTTTTTCCGCATTTCCCGTACTGCCTTTGACTTTGTACGCATCAAAAACAAGTATGAGCCGACATTTTTTATATCCTTGATAATTGCACATAATATTTATCAAACGATGTCTTGCAGATTCAAGACTTACATTTCGTGCAATATCGCTGAGTTCGTCCCATGCGAAAATTACATTGTATCCATCAACAAGAACATACTCGTCACCGTCATACAAAACGCCATTGCCCCTTTTGTATGACGAATTTTCGTTGTCATAAGATACACGCTTTCCACCGACATTTGCTGTATTTCGCTTTTTCACAGCACCGTAAGTTCGCTCAAAAATCTGCATAAGTTCTTTGTCCAGAGCAAAAACATCTTTTTGTGTTACACACTCTTTCAGCCACGCTTTAGGCTCGGCAGATTTTTTCTGCGTAATGCTTGCCAAGTGCATATTATCATAAACATCGCACCATTTTACGATATGCCCCGCACCGTGCGAGCAGAACACAGAATCGGCAGGATTTTCGGTATCGGTTTCAGCCTTATACGCAAATTTTTCAATTATTTCGTCAGCATTGTGACACGGTTCGTACCCCTTCAGATTGTACGACAATCTGCCAAGACCGTGAGTATAAGAAACAACCTCTTTTGAATAGCCGTTCATTTCAAATACCGGTGCCGTTCCTTTTAATACCGAAAAATCACCAACTTGATACGGAGAATCAAAATTTCCGTTCATTTTTTGAATATCCGACATGGCTCTGCCGACATTTTCGGTGGGAATTTCGAGCATAAACTCGTATATTGGCTCAAGAAGAACCGGCTCGGCATAATGCAGACCGTGTCGAACGGCTCTGTATGTAGCTTGACGGAAATCTCCTCCTTCTGTGTGTTTTGGATGAGCTTTGCCCGATACCAAAATTATCTCAATATCGGTAAGCGGAGAACCAGTCAAAAGTCCAATGTGCGTTTTTTCGTAAAGATGAGTTATAATAAGCCTCTGCCAGTTTTTGTTAAGAATATCTTCTCTGCACTCCGACGAAATAACTACTCCGCTGCCTCTTTTGCCGGGTTTTAGTAAAAGATGTACTTCCGCATAATGCCGTAAAGGTTCAAAATGTCCTACTCCCTCGGCACTTTTAGAAATAGTTTCTTTATATATTATATTTCCTTCACCGAATTTTACATTTATGCCAAAACGCTCGGCGATAATTTTATGAAGTATTTGAAGCTGAACTTCGCCCATTATGCGAACCTGAATATCTTTTGTTATCTCGTTATATGATATTTTGAGTTGGGGGTCCTCATCTTCGAGTATTTTCAGTTTTTCTAACAAATTAAATAAGTCTGTTCCGTCATCGGAAGTAACGCAATAAGTAAGCACAGGTGCAAGAACGGGAATATCTGAATTTTTCTCTTTACCTAAACCATCACCGCTTTTGAGAGAGCTTATTCCGGTAACAGCACAAATTGTTCCTGCCGTAGCCTGTGTCGCCTGCGTATATTTTTCTCCTGAATAAATCCTGATTTGGTCGATTTTTTCACCGTTCGCCAAAACATCTTTTACATTTATCGTTCCGCCTGTTATCTTCATGAAGGTAAGACGATTTTTTTGGTCGTCCTCCGAGATTTTATATACTATAGCACCAAAATCACTGCTGTATTGAGGCATTACGGTGTACTCACATAATTTTTCAAGAAATTTATCAACGCCATCTAATTTCAAGGCAGAACCAAACATACACGGAACAATATTTCGTTTTTGTATATGCTTTATTATATCGCTTTTTTCTATTATTCCGTCGGAATCGTATTTTTCAAGGAGTTCATCACTGCAAAGAGCGATATTTTCGTAAAAATCATTTGTTGACGTATATGTAAAATCAACAGCCTTGTCATCGAGTTTTTCTTTAATATCACGAAAAATCTTGCTTTTGCTTTCCGAAATATCGAGCTTGTTCACAAAGATAAAACACGGGATATTATATTTTTTCAAAAGTCGATACAGTGTATGTGTATGACTTTGAACACCATCTGTACCGCTTATTACAAGAACGGCATAATCAAGAACCTGAAGTGTTCGCTCGGTTTCGGCTGAAAAATCTATATGCCCCGGTGTATCAAGCAACGTAAAAAATGTATCATTATAACTAAAAACTGCCTGCTTTGAAAATATAGTGATGCCTCTTTCTCTTTCAATTGAATTATTATCGAGAAAAGAACTGCCGTGATCGACTCTGCCTAATTTCGAAATCTTTCCCGAAAGATACATAAATGCTTCGGATAGCGTTGTTTTGCCGGAATCAACATGAGCAAGTATGCCTACAACGATCTTTTTAATATATTTATTACTGCTCATTTTCCCAAATATAATTACTGTCTATATAACCTTTTGTATCAAGCGAAGGAGCGTAAACATACCAATATGTATCGGAAAAATTGTCGTATGAATCATCATAAACATACACTTTATCGCCCGAATAGAGTTTACCTATGATATTTTCATCGGAATCACGTTCGGCAGAACTTCTCAATCCAACAAATCCCTTATCCACATTTACAATCCACACTTTATAAGAATCGGATTTGCTTTCGGTTTTTTCGATATTTTCGGCGTTTTCGCTCTTGGACGATACTTCAGGATAAGCTGCTACAAGATAATTTGAATCAACATATCCATAAATTTTCATGTCGGGTTGATAACAGTACCAATATCTGCCGGTAGAGGTATCGACCACATATACAGTTGCTCCGGTAGACATTTTTTCGATTTCGTTTTCGGCATTGTATGATTTGGTATTTCTAATTGCGAGGTATCCCGAATCTACCTTGGCATAATATGTTGTGAAATGCTCGGGAGCATTTCCTTTGCCGGTATAAAGTTCGGGCTTCTGGGAACTCGTGACCGCTGATGAAGGTGTGTTCACCGAACTCGGATTTGATGAAACAACAGGCATAGGCTCATTCGATTTTGTGTCCGAATTATCTGATACTGTAATTGTGTAAGTTTTATTTTTACCACTCAAATCTATCTTACAACCGGCGAAACTCAACAGCATTAAAGCCGTCAAACATAAACATACTGTTTTTTTCATATTACCTCACCTTTCTAAGAAAAATACTACACATATAATATACAACAAAACTTCAAAAAAGTAAACAGAAAATCCGACTGCACATTTAAAAAATACAGTCGGATTTTCTTAAATCACCTCAATATCAATGACTATTTATTGAGATTGGGTTTTCTTTTATCAAAAGACGGGTTGAATGCGTAGAAATTTTTACTGTCGAGTTTGTCGGTAGCTATACGAAGTCCCTCTCCAAAACGTTGGTAATGAACAATCTCTCTTTCTCTCAAAAATCTGATTGGGTCGATAACATCGGGATCATCGCAAAATCTCAAAATATTATCGTAAGTTGTACGAGCTTTTTGTTCAGCCGCCAAATCTTCGTGAATATCGGTAAGCACATCGCCCTTAGACTGAATATAAGCTGCCGTGAACGGCACACCTGATGCAGATGACGGATATACTCCTGTGGTATGGTCAACAAAATATGAATCATAACCTGCCTCTTTTATCTGCTCGGGCGTGAGATTTCGGGTAAGCTGATAAATTATAGCTCCTATCATCTCAAGATGAGCGAGTTCTTCTGTTCCTATATCTGTAAGAATGGCTCTGAGTTCGGGATATGGCATAGAATATCGCTGACTTAGGTATCGTAAGGAAGCACCCAATTCGCCGTCACTCCCTCCATATTGAGTAGATATTATCTTCGCCAACGCAGGATTTGGATTTTTTATCTTAATCGGATACTGTAACTTTTTTTCATAGACCCACATTTAGTTATCCTCCTGACAAATATCCCACGGCCAAGGCGATTTTATCCACATCATTCTTGTGTCGGGGGAATCTCTGAAAATTATCGGGCCGAATTTTTCTTCATACTCGGCTCTGAGCTTTCGGCTTTTGTGTTCGCAGTCCGAAAGTCTTTGTTTTGCCATATAATCGTTAGGGTGAGTATCAAGATACAAATTCAGCTCGACTATTGCAAAATCGTATTCTGCTATTTCTCTCATAAGATTTTGTCTTTCGCTCATTTTTCGATCTCCCTTCCGCAAAGAAAAGGTTTGTTTAATACCGGAAACAGCGTTCCCTTTTGTATTGCTACATCGGTAGAGTATTGCTTGCCCGATTGCTGATAAGGTACATACGCCATAGCCGGAACAACATTTTCGGGTAACGGCGTTATTATATCGGAAAACATTCCCGAAAATTCATCTTTTTTTTCAATATCCACAATTGTCACTCCTTATTTATCGATTTTTGAACGTCCTTTCTACCATAGTATGTATTTAATTTTTTAGATGCTACAAATTAATTGTTGATTTTTACCTCATTAATGATATAATATATATATAATTTTTTTAAGGAGAATAAAATAATGATAACCGTTGACCTTATAACCGGATTTCTCGGTTCGGGAAAAACTACTTTTATAAAAAAATATGTGTGGTATCTTATAAATCACGGAGAAAAAGTGTGTATTCTCGAAAACGATTTTGGTGCGGTGAATGTTGATACTCTTCTGTTACAAGAATTTCATAATACAGAATGTGGTATAGAAACGGTTTCGGGTGCGTGTGATAAGGACTGTCACAAACGACGTTTCAAAACTAAGCTGATAGCTATTGCGATGTCGGGATATACTCACGTTGTAATCGAACCTTCCGGCATTTTTGATGTTGACGAATTTTTTGATACTTTGCGTGAATCACCTCTCGATAAATGGTACAAAACAGGCAGTATAATAACAATAGTATCGCCCAATATTATAAATGAATCTTTTTCAACCGAAACAGATTATATTCTTGCATCACAAGTATCTGTTGCCGGAAAAATCGTGTTCAGTCACTGCAACAAAACCTGTACAGATGATATTGAAAAAACTTTGGATAAAATAAAATCTGCCCTTTGTAACATAAAATCAAACAGAGATCCTCGAACATATTATATCGCTAAACCGTGGGATTATCTAACCGAAGAAGATTATCAAAATATCGAAAAATCCGGTTGTTATCCTGCCGAGTTTGTTAAAATGCAAAACGAAAGCCAAAATTTTACATCTATTTATTTTATGAACACGAACCTTTCTCCAAAAGAAGTTCAATACATATCAAAAAAAGTAATGTCGGATAGTTCATCTTGCGGAAACGTTCTGAGAATAAAAGGATTTGTAAACACAAACAATGAGTGGTTTGAAATCAATGCTACAAAAAAATATTTTCATTATCAAAAAGTAAAAAATGGACAGCCTATTATTATAGTTATAGGTGAAAATCTTAATAAAAATAATATAACTTCATTTTTTGAGGAGGTCAATCTATGAAAAAAATTCTTTCTTTAGCACTTTCTATTACAATGGTTGCGATGATGTTATTAACCGTAGAAGTTTCCGCTTACGAAGCAACGCAAGTATCCGGTGACGGTGGAATTGTTCTTCCATTTGTTCCCTACAATCCACATAAAGATACCGATTCTTCAACCGAAACTGATTCCGAAACAACCGATTCTTCTACCGAAACCGATTCCGAAACAACGGATTCTTCAACCGAAACAGACTCCACAACAACAGAAACTGATTCCGCAACAACCGAAACAGACTCCACAACAACAGAAACAGACTCCGCAACAACAGAAACAGACTCCGCAACAACAGAAACAGACTCCACAACAACAGAAACTGATTCCGCAACAACAGAAACAGACTC
>CACXHC010000051.1 GCA_902767285.1 uncultured Ruminococcus sp. | reverse complement strand
AACAAAAACGACTGCGTACTTTTGCAGTCGTTTTTGTTTTAGTTTATAGAAAAGTTCGTTGAACAACATAAAATTTATATATTAAAAGTTTTTTTGCTTCTTTTTTTTCAAAAAAAGAAGAGAAAAAAGAAAAAGGATTACAAAGAAAAGCCAACGGCACAGCACAGTAAAAGTTTTTTTTGCTTCTTTTTTTTTCAAAAAAAAGAAGAGAAAATAAGCAAAAAAACTACAAATAAAAAAACAGTTGACAACATAATCAAAAGAGTATATAATAATGCGTGTAAAACGATGAAGAGAATGAGCGGTTGTGATTCGATGCAGAGAGAAGGCGTATGGTGCGAGCTTTTGAGATAACTTCCGCCGGCTAACTTGGAGTTTCCGTGCGAAAGCTCGGCGTATTATCGGCGTTAACGATTTCCAAAAGAGTGATGTGCGAAATATCGTGCATAATTAGGGTGGTACCACGGTAAATAAATATCGTCCCGAAGAAGTCGCTTTGTGCGTGCTTTTTCGGGATTATTTTTATAATTTTTTTGAAGGAGATAAAGAAATGGAATGGACTGGACTTAATGACCTCAGAGAAAAATATCTTTCGTTTTTTGAATCAAAAGGTCATCTGCGTTTGAAGAGCTTTTCGCTCATTCCCCCTCAGGACGACACGAGCCTTTTGCTCATCAACTCGGGCATGGCTCCAATGAAGAAGTTTTTTACGGGTGAGATAACTCCCCCTCGTAAAAGAGTTACTACTTGTCAGAAGTGTATCAGAACTCCCGATATTGAGAGAGTCGGCATAACTGCACGTCACGGAACGTATTTTGAGATGTTGGGAAATTTCTCTTTTGGCGATTATTTTAAAGAAGAAGCTACAACTTGGGCTTGGGAGTTCTTCACCGAAGTTCTGAAAATGCCGAAAGATAAACTCTATGTGTCCGTTTACGAAAACGATGACGAGGCTATGGAGATTTGGACTAAACATCGTGGAGTTGATCCCTCGCACATGGTCAAACTCGGCAAAGAAGATAATTTCTGGGAACATGGCTCAGGCCCCTGCGGTCCCTGCTCCGAAATATATTTCGACAGAGGTGCCGACAAAGGCTGCGGAAAACCTGACTGCAAAGTCGGCTGTGACTGCGACAGATATGTTGAAGTTTGGAATCTCGTTTTCACTCAGTTCGATTCTGACGGCAAAGGTACATATTCTCCGCTTGACCACCCAAATATCGATACAGGAATGGGTCTGGAGCGTCTTGCCTGCGTAATGCAGGGTGTCGATAATCTTTTCCTTGTCGATACAGTTCAAAATATTATGAAGCATATTAGCCAAATAACGGGCGTTCAGTATGGCGAAGATGACAAAAAAGATATTTCACTGCGTGTTATCACCGACCATATTCGTTCAACAACGTTCATGATTAGCGATGGTGTTATGCCCTCAAATGAGGGTAAAGGATACGTCCTCCGCCGTTTGCTCCGCCGTGCGGCACGTCACGGAAGATTGCTCGGTGTGCATGAACCGTTCCTCTACAAAGTGTGTGATACGGTAATCAAAGAAAACGAAAAAGCATATCCCGAACTCCGTGAAAAAGAGGAGTTTATTATCAAACTTATAAAGGCAGAAGAGGAGAATTTCAACAAGACCGTTGAACAGGGCATGAACCTTCTGCAAAATATAATTGATTCGTCCGACAACAAAATTATCAGCGGTGAGGACGCATTCAAATTGAGCGATACTTTCGGTTTTCCGATTGACTTAACAAAGGAAATCGCAAAAGATAACGGTTTCGAGGTTGACGAAGAAAAATTCGCCGAACTCCTCAAAGAACAAAAAGTCAGAGCGAGAAATGCCCGCAAAAATGCCGGTGCAGATGCTTGGCTCAACGATTCAACCGACCTCTCCGATATTGCTAAAACCGATTTCACAGGCTACACCAAAATTTCTGATACATCAAAAATTGTCGCTTTGATTAAAGACGGTCAGCGTGTCGATACCGCATACGAGGGTGACGAAGTAATCGTAATTGTTGACAAAACACCGTTCTACGCAGAAAGCGGCGGTCAAATCGGCGATACCGGAGTCATGATTTGTGATGATTTCTCCGCTGATGTCCTCAATACAACAAAAAATAATAATTCGATATTCTTCCATCATGTGAAGATAACAAAGGGTATGGCGAGCGTTTCCGCCGAAGTGTCGGCTAATATTGACAAAGAACGCCGTGAACGTATTATGAGAAATCACACAGCGGCACATCTTCTTCAGGCTGCGTTGAGAACCGTTCTCGGAAATCATGTTCAGCAGGCAGGACAGCTCGTTACAGATGACAAACTCCGTTTCGACTTCACCCACATCACCGCCATGACTCATGACGAAATACAGAAAACCGAATCTCTTGTTAACCAAAAGATTCTTGAGGCTATCGAAGTAGTTTCCGAAGAAATGCCGATTGAAGAAGCAAGAAAACTCGGTGCAATGGCACTTTTCGGCGAGAAGTACGGCGATATTGTAAGAGTCGTTAAGGCAAGCGATTTTTCAATCGAATTTTGCGGCGGTACTCATGTAGATAATACTTCTAAACTGGGTCTGTTTCACATAAAATCCGAGGGTTCGGCGGCAGCCGGTGTGAGAAGAATCGAAGCTGTTACAGGCTCGGGCGTTATGGAATATCTGTACGACCTTATCAATATAATTCACGGTTCAGCCGAAAAATTGAAGATTTCCGACCCGTGGGAGCTTGTGAAAGGTGCCGAGAAAATCGCCGAATCTCTCAAAGAAAAAGACAGAACAATTGACGAGCTTAATCGCAAAATAGCCAAAGGCATGGTTGATAAAATTGTATCTTCCGAGAAGAAAATTGGCGATATGAGCGTATTTACGGGTGTTCTCGAAAATGTCGGCAGTGATATGATGCGTAATATCTGTGATGACATAAAGGCGACCAACGACAATTGTGTTATTGTTCTTGCGTCTAAAAATTCCGACAAGGGAACTTTTGCGGTAGGCTGTTCCAAATCGGCGATAAAGGGCGGATTTGCTGCCGGTAAAATCGTAAAGGAAATAGCCCAACTCACAGGCGGTAAGGGCGGCGGCAAGCCCGAAATGGCTATGGCTGGAGCAAAAGACGTTTCCAAAATGAATTATGCAATAGATCAGGCTTTTGATATTATCCAAAAAATGGCTTAACGCAGTTTATCCCTTAGTATTGAAAGAATTTTTTTCTCACGTCTGCAAACCTGCACTTGAGATATTCCGAGCAAATCGGCGGTTTGGCTTTGCGTGAGTGAACGAAAATATCTTAGCTCTATTAATTTGCGGTCATCGTCAGGGAGTCTTTCGATTTCCTGGCGGAGGCTGATGTGTTCGGCGATGTTTTCTTCGCCAAAATCAATCGGAATATCGATATACTCATCATCATCACGAATGAGCGACAATGGCGGTCGGCAGGCACAGAGCGATTCGAGTGTTTGGTCTTTGCTTAATCCGCATATTAAGGCGAGTTCGGCAATAGTTGGTTCTTTTCCGTATTGAGATATGTATTCGGTGCGAACTCGGTTTATTTTGAGCGAATTTTCTTTCAGACGGCGACTGACGGTAAGACTCCCGCTTTTTCTGAAAATGCCTTTTATTTCGCCCATAATGAGCGGAACTGCGTAAGTTGAAAAACACGCTCCACGGTCTTTGTCAAAGCGGTTAACCGCCTTGACAAGACCCAAACAGCCTGCACCGAATAAATCTTCGTATTCTATGCCGCGTCCTTTGAATCTGGACGCCACAGCGTGAACAAGTCCGAGATTATCTTCAACCGAGGTCATCATCGTTCACCGCTCTGTTTCTTCTTATTATATATTTTTCGAGAGTGACGGTAGTACCGCCGTTTACTTTTGATGAAATTTTCATATTGTCGGTAAAAGTTTTCATCACAGTAAAGCCGAGTCCGGCACGTTCTCCGCCAACTGTACTGAAAAGCGGTTCAACAGCTTGCTTTATATCGGCGATACCCTTTCCCTTATCTTTAATTTTGATAACGACTTTGCCATTTGAGTAAATTTTCGCATCAAGACGGATTTGTCCCTCACCGTATTCATATCCATGTATTATGGAGTTCGTGACAGCCTCGCTGACGGCAGTTTTGATGTCGGCGAGTTCGGTAATGGTAGGGTCAAGGGGAAGAATGAACGCACTAACGGCAGTGCGGGCGAAACTCTCGTTCATACTTTTTCCGGAGAACGTGAGCGACATTTCGTTTATAACAATATCCAAATTGCGAACCTCCTATTCAGTAATAGACCTGACTCCCGAAAGGTCAATAAGTCGTTTGAGCGTTGACGGTATGTTCTGAAGTTTGACCGAACCGCCGTTAAATTTCATTAAGCGGCATCGCCCCATAATAAGACCTATTCCGGAGCTGTCCATAAATCGCACTTTGCGGAAATCAAGATTTAATTTGCGTGGACGATATTTTTCGATTTCGCCGTCTATCACGATACGCATATTTCGGGCGGTGTGATGATCTATGTCACCCGACAGAACAGCGGTAAGTTCTCCGCACTCGAAAATTGTTTCAATGTTCATGTGAGTAACCTCCTTTGAGGATATTATATACCTCTGCTTGTGAATAATTACTCACAATTTGTTTTATCCTTTTTTTCTCTCTTCTTTTTTTTGAAAAAAAAAGAAGCAAAAAAAACTTTAATTCGTATTCGCGAGCATTTGTATAATAATTATGGGAAAACCTTTTTTTCAAAAAAGGTTTTCCAAATAAAAGTTTTTGGAAGGGGTTTGGGGAAACCTTTTTTCAAAAAGGTTTCCCCAAAAAAATAAAAAATGAAAGTTAAATTTGAAAACCTGCCTTCCGAGATGCAAAATGCGGAAGTCAGAAAATATTATG
The DNA here is from genome assembly GCA_902767285.1 of uncultured Ruminococcus sp. Taxonomy (GTDB): domain Bacteria; phylum Bacillota; class Clostridia; order Oscillospirales; family Acutalibacteraceae; genus RUG592. The sequence continues at coordinate 3,924 of CACXHC010000051.1, read as the reverse complement.
ATATTTTAGAAAAGAAAAAAATCAGTCTTTTTTTAAAAAGAGTGTTTGACATAATTTTTGCGGTAATACTTACGATAATTTTGATTATTCCGATGGGAATAATAGCAGTCGTAATAAAAGCGGATTCCGAAGGGTCAATATTTTTCAGGCAAGAGAGAGTTACGACCGGCGGAAAAATTTTCCGGATATTCAAATTTCGGACTATGTATGTAAATGATAATTCTAAGAATGCTCAAGTTACGGCGGGTTCTGACAGCAGAATCACCAAAGCCGGAAAATTTTTACGAAAACTCAGACTTGACGAACTTCCGCAAGTGTTCAATGTTCTGACGGGCGATATGAGCTTTGTTGGCACTCGCCCCGAGGTTCAGAGATATGTTGACAAATATTCTCCCGAGATGTACGCAACACTCCTAATGCCTGCCGGAATAACGTCAATGACAAGCATAAAATACCGCAACGAGGAAGAAATTCTCGAAAAAGCCGATGATGTCGAAAAAGCGTATATAGAAGAGATCCTCCCTCAAAAAATGAAGTATAATATTGAGTATATCGAAAAATTTAATATTTTTTATGATATGTATGTAATGTTTCTCACCGTGATAAAGGTTTTTTTGTAAATACAGTTCGTTTAAGATTGGCGGTGATGAGTTGGAGCAAATCAAAAAAAGCAAAATATCGCCCGGCGAAAGTACATCTGCGTTTCGCATAGCGTTTGTTATTGATTTGATTCTCTGTCAGATAGGATATATAAGTATTCCGGCAATAGCGGCGGCGATTCTCATGCTGTTTTGGGGAGCAAGGCTGTTTTTTAAAAATTATGTATACGAGTTTAATATAAAAAAAGTGAATTATTACGGGTGGCTGCTTGCGTTTATGGCATCAAACGTGATAACGATTATCGTGACCGAGTATGACCGTGGATTCTGGCTCAGTTTGGGCATGATTTTATTCATGCCTATGATATTTTTCATGTTTTACGGCCTGCACATCGAAGCCGAAACCGAGGACGGCAGAAAGCGTATATACAAAGAAATTTATATTTTGTGTAATATCATGATGTGGCTGTCGCTTATCATAAATATTATTAGTTTAATATCGCTTTATATAGTTGGCAGAAGTGTTTCGTATTATTTCGGGTATCTTGTTGTTTACGAAAATCGATTCACGGGGCTTTACTACAATCCCAATTTGATGGCGTTCACGTCATTTTGTGCGATGTTCGGTTGTCATATTTTGTGGCAAGGATATTTTTCCGAGAAAACGTCAGGCAAACCGCTCACCCCTAAACGCCGTGTGCCGATAGTTGTTTCGGCTGGATTTAATCTTGCGGTAATTTTTCTCACCGATTCCAACGCAACAATGCTCATAATGGTGTGCTATATTGTCATATATGTTTGTTATAGGATTTTCGGTGGCAAGAAAATCAATATCGGATATGCCCTCAAACGAGTATTCGGTTTGATTATGCTGTTTGTTGTGATTTTTTCGGCAGTCTTTTTTGCCCGAAATATCTTTCAAAAGGGAACTACTCAAACAATGACGGCAGAAGAATCATCAAATGTGTTTGAAACTAATGACGATGAACTCAACCGCATAACGTTTGAGCATCAAAACAAAAATCTCGACAGCGGAAGAATCAAGTTGTTCAAACAGGGAATTAACGTTATAAAACATCACTTTGTTTTTGGTGTCGGAAAAGGAGAGATCACCAAATACGGCAATCGCTACAACGACAACAAAATGAAATACAGCGACTTCCATAACGGTTATCTTACAGTTTTTGTATGCTCGGGATTTGTGGGATTTGTTCTGTTTATGTTATTTGCCGTTTGCCTCGGAAAACGTATGGTGAAAGACCTTTTCAAGGTAACTCCCGTCATAAAGAGTGATATATTTCCGTGTTTGGCATCGTTTATAGCGTCATACTGCGTGTACGCACTGTTTGAAAGAACCCTCGTTTTTGACGTTACTTTTATGGTGGTTTTTTTCTGGCTCGTACTCGGATACGCCGTCGTTTGCATGATTCGCTACGAGGGGGATAATTATAAATCGTGTGCTTTTTTTTCTTCTTCTTTTTTTTGAAAAAAAAAGAAGCAAAAAAAACTTTAATTCGTGTTTGGTACGCTTTGCGTTGTAATATAATAATTTATTTTATGGAGGAATTTAAAATGAACAAACGCTTACTTGAACTCTTACAGGAAAATTGCAGATACTCAAACGAAGAACTCGCCGCTATGCTCGGTTGTACTCCCGATGACATCAAAAAGCAGATAAAAGATCTCGAAAAAGCGGGCATTATAAGAGGCTACAACGCTCTTATAAATTGGGAGAAAGTCCCCGGCTCTGAGGCGAGAGCATTAATTGAATTGAGAGTTTCCCCCAAACGTGACAAGGGATTCGATGAAGTTGCCGAAAGAATCATGGCTTTTGATGAGGTCGAAGGTGTTTATCTTATGGCAGGAGATTATGACCTCGCTGTATTCGTAAAGGGCAACACAATTCAGGATATTGCTATGTTTGTCGCAAGACGTCTTTCTCCGCTTGATTCCGTGCTTTCTGCCGATACTCATTTCATTCTTACAAAATATAAGTCGAATAAGGTGGATATGCAGAATTTGGCTTCATATACTGACGAAAGGGAATGTATGGTCTGATGAATTACGATCGATTTTTAAATAAAAAAATAAAAAATACCCGACCTTCGGGTATCAGAAAATTTTTCGATATTGCAAGCGAGATGGATAATGTTATTTCGCTCAGCGTTGGCGAGCCTGATTTCAAAACTCCGTGGCATATTCGCCGACAGGGTATCGATTCGCTCGAAAAAGGAAAGACGTTCTATTCGCCTAACCGTGGTTTTACCGTTCTGAGAGAGGAAATCTGCCGATATTTCAAACGCCGTTTCGATGTTGAATACGACCCCAACAGCGATGTTCTTGTAACAGTCGGCGGTTCAGAAGCTATCGATGCAGCGTTAAGAGTCATGATAGAGGAGGGCGACGAAGTTCTGATTCCCGAGCCGTCTTTCGTGTGCTATGATCCCTTAACAACTATGGCTGACGGAACGCCCGTTATTATCGAAACAAAAGCCGAAAACGATTTCAGATTGACTCCTCAAGAATTAGAAGAAAAAATCACCGATAAAACAAAACTTCTTATTTTGCCGTATCCGAACAACCCCACGGGTGCATCTATGAGCCGTGAGGATTACGAAGCAATCGCCCCGATAATCGAAAAATATGACCTCATGGTACTTTCTGACGAGATATATGCGGAATTGTCATACGGCGGAAGAAAACCGGTATCATTTGCATCAATCCCCGGAATGAAGGAGAGAACCGTTGTTGTCAGCGGATTTTCGAAATCGTATGCCATGACCGGTTGGCGACTCGGATACGCTCTCGGCCCTTCGGAGATAATCGCACAAATGACAAAACTACATCAATACGGAATAATGAGTGCTCCTACTACGGCACAATATGCGGCTATCGAAGCACTCAAAAACGGCGATGAAGATATAGAGCATATGCGTGACGAATACGACATAAGAAGAAGGCTTATTGTAAAATCGTTCAATGATATGGGCTTGACTTGCTTTGAACCGCTCGGAGCGTTTTATGTGTTCCCGTGCATAAAATCCACAGGACTTTCGAGCGAGGAGTTCGCAGAAAGGCTTCTGTATTCAAAGCACGTTGCTGTTGTTCCGGGAAATGCTTTCGGCAAGTGCGGAGAGGGATTCTTGAGAGTGTCGTACTCGTATTCACTCGCACACATAAAAGAGGCACTCAGCAGAATACAAGATTTTATTAACGAACTCGAACTATAAACTCAAATAAATCCGACTGCACAAGTACGCAGTCGGATTTGTTTCTTTTTTTCTTCTTCTTTTTTTTGAAAAAAAAAGAAGCAAAAAAAACTTTT
>CACXHC010000050.1 GCA_902767285.1 uncultured Ruminococcus sp. | reverse complement strand
ATTGTAAGTGCCGCATCGGTGGTAGGAGCGGCAGGCAAGGTGGCAACAGATGTTGTGGAGCGTTCCAAAGTAAGAGTTTCGTCAGCGGAGCTTAAATCAAAAATATCGTCACAGTTTGAGGCATTAGGAAGATATATCTATGACACATCTCTTTCGGGACAATGCGACCAATCCAAAATAGATGCCTATGTCGGAAATATAACCATGCTTATAAACGAACACAAGAGTTTACAAAATTCACTTTCGGCGAACAGCGGAAAAATGATGTGTCCCAAATGCTGCACCAAAAATTCATCGGACAGCCTGTTTTGTAAAAAATGCGGAACATCGCTCGATTTTGCAAACTCCTATACTTCGGCCGAAGAATAATAACAAATCAAAAAAAGGTAATACATCAAATGTGTGTATTACCTTTTTTGAAGCGTGATTTTATTTTTTTGAGAAAAGAGATGTGGCTATTGAGAAAAGCAGAACCTTCTTTGAAGAAATCAAAAGCAAACAAAAATCAAAGTTTCATTATGGGAGCGGCAATACTTACATTGTGCCTTCTCATCGTAAAAATAATCGGAATGCTTTACAAAGTGAGCTTGTCAAGATTATACGGCCCCGTTGGTGCGGCACTGCTGAGTAATGCTTACGAGTTGTACATTCCGCTGTTTACACTGGCTACGGCGGGATTTCCGATAGCCGTTTCGAGAATGGTTTCGGAAAGTATGTCAAAGGGCAGATACAAAGATGTCAGACGAATAAAAGATGTTGCTATTCCGTTCTTTATTATTGCCGGAGTAATTGCATTTTTGCTGATGATATTATTCAGCTTTTTCTACATCAGAATAATTCATTCGCCCGATTCATTTGTATCCATGATAGTTCTTGCTCCGGCGATATTTTTCGGATGTCTTGTTTCAGCATATCGAGGATATTACGAAGGTATGCGAAACATGGTTCCGACATCTGTTTCCGAAGTGGTCGAAGCATTCGTAAAACTTACAGTTGGTTATTCGTTCGCTTATATCGTGATGAACTATGGCGAAAAACTTTTCGGAATATCAGACGAACGCACCTTATTGAAATATTCCGTTGCGGCGGCGATTTTTGGTATAACCTTTGGTTCGTTTTGCAGTTTTCTCTATATATACATTCGCTACAAAGTAAACGGCGATGCCATTACTCTCGAAATGTACGCTGCTGCTCCTAAACCAAAAAGAAAAAACGAAACATTCAGAATTTTGCTCAAAACCGCTATTCCGATTGGCTTGGGTGCTTTGATAATGAGCGTTGCCGGAACTATCGATTCAATGCTCATTCAAAGACGCTTAATAACTATGATGGATAGGATTCCTCAAAAACTGCTTAACCAATATCCTCAAATGATACCGTCAGAACAAGTTGACAACGGTCTTGTTCACAGTTATCTGTGGGGATGTTACAGCTATGCTCTAACCATTATGAACCTTGTTGTAACTGTTACTCAGGCATTCGGAACAACAGCTCTTCCAAATGTGACCGAGGCATATACCAAGGGCAACAAAGATAATCTCAAAAGAAGTATCGAAACCGTAATGCGTGTAACATTTGTATTTACAATTCCGGCAGGACTGGGACTAACAATGCTTGCAGACCCCATAATGCACCTTGTTTACGGTCATACCGATGGAGTAGATATTTCTGTTTCAGTACTTAAACTCATGGGGATAGCAGTTATAGTATTTGCCGCAGCAACGCCGATGTGCAGTATGCTTCAGGCTGTCGGGCGAGTAGATATGCCACTTAAGCTGTACGCCGTAGGAATGCTTATAAAAGTCGTATCCAATTATATCTTCTGCGGAATACCCGAAATCAACGTTCAGGGCGGTTCAATAGGTACGCTTTTGTGTTATACATTCGTAATAATCGTATCGATATATGTCCTAATAAAAGAAACCGGTATTGTACCCAATTTTAAAATTGCGGTTCTCCGACCGTTATTGGCGTCTGTCATTTGTATTATATCAGCGAGTTTATGTTATGCATCGCTTAAATCTATTGCCGAAACATCAACAAGAAATCTGCTCGCTGTAATGCTTGTAACGGTTATTGTTGCCTGTGTAGTTTATTTTGTTTTTCTTCTTGTCCTTAAGGCAATCACAAAAGAAGATATACTTATGCTGCCTAAAGGAAATAAGATGGTTTCCATATTGGAAAAATATCATTTGATAAAGTGATAACTATAAAAATTGCATAATGTTGCGTAAATCAATAAAATAATTATAAAAATATCAATAAAAATCGCAAATACTCTTGAAATATTCGAATTTTTGATGTATAATATTCAGAGTAGGTTTACGATTTACAGGGTTTTGTGTATGATGAATTTTGTTTTTAAAGAAAAATACGATTTTAATGATTTGGTTGAGATCATCAGATGTCTGAGGCTTCCTGATGGTTGCCCTTGGGATAAGGTTCAAACTCATAAATCTATACGCCAAGACTTTATAGAGGAAACTTACGAAGTTGTTGAAGCTATCGATAACGATGATGTCGCCGGTATGCGTGAGGAACTCGGAGATGTTCTTCTGCAAGTGGTTTTTCATACTCAAATCGAGCGTGAGAAAGGAAATTTCGATATAAACGATGTTGCAGACGAAGTTTGCAAAAAAATGATAGTCCGTCACCCTCATGTTTTTGGCGAAGTAAAAGCCGATACCGTGGGTAAAGTTCTTGATAATTGGGATAAAATAAAAATGGAAACAAAATCGCAGTCTAAACAGTCAGATGCGATGGATAGTATATCGAAATCTCTGCCGTCACTTATGAGAGCCGAGAAAATTCAGAAAAAGGCGAAAAAAGTCGGCTTCGATTTTGAAAATGCAAGTGATGCTTCCGTTAAAGTTACCGAAGAACTGAGTGAGCTTATGAGTGCATTGGAAAAAGGCAATAACAACGAAATCGCCGAGGAAGCGGGTGACTTGCTTTTTGCGGCGGTGAATGTTGTAAGACTTGCAGGCGTTAACAGCGAGAAAGCTCTTTATGATGCTTGCAATAAATTTTGTTCCCGTTTTAAACAGGTTGAGGACTCACTGTTGCAGTCCGGCAAAAAATGGGAAGATTGTAGTTTGTCCGAGCTTGATGACTTATGGAATCAAGCCAAGGAATCGTTGAAAAAGTGATGTTTTAATTGTTATAAAGTTCGTTTTTAGCGGTTCCATAATATAATAAAAATGCTTTTAAAGCACAAAAAAATGGAGGATTCTTAATTATGAACAAGGCAGATTTAATCGCAAAGGTTGCAGAAAAAAGTTCCCTCTCCAAGAAAGATTCGGAGAAAGCGGTTTCCGCAATTGTTGATGCAATCGTTGAAGCAGTAGCGGCAGGCGAGAAAGTACAGATAGTTGGTTTTGGTACATTTGAGCAGAGAGAGCGTAAAGAGAGAAGCGGTGTTGATCCGAGAACTCACGAAAAACTCACTATTCCTGCATCAAAAGTTCCCGCATTCAAAGCAGGCAAGAGCTTTAAAGAAACTGTTGACAAGAAATAATTTTTACTGAGATTCTTTTTTAGGATAAACGGTGCAGGCAAAAACGGTCTGCACCGTTTTCCAATTAAAATTTTGCTGAAATAAGGAAATAACTATGAGATTAGATAAATATTTGAAAGTATCACGAATAATAAAAAGAAGAACAGTCGCTAATGAGGCTTGCGATGCCCAAAGAATAATCGTAAACGGAAAAGCCGAAAGAGCATCTTATGCTGTAAAAGTCGGAGATGTTATAGAAGTTATGATAGGTGCAAATCCTCTTAAAATAGAGGTCGTATCAATAAACGAGTACGCCAAAAAAGAAGAAGCACCGCTTATGTACAAAGTTCTTTAGTTATAATTTCGAGGCATAACACATATTATTTATAAAATATCAATTTTTCGGGAGTGTGTTTGTTATGCCTGAAATCAATAATAAAAAACCAAATATTGTGAGTCTTGAAAACCGTTCTGTTCTCACTGTTACGGGCGTGAATGATGTAGACAGTTTTGATGGAACAAGTATAGTTGCATATACGGATTACGGTCAAATTACTATTCAGGGCGATTCACTCAACATAAAAAAACTGTCTGCCGAGAGCGGCGACCTTGATGTTGAAGGTTTCGTTTCTGCTTTGATATACACCGAAAATCATCCAAGAGAAAATTTCTTGAAAAAACTCTTTAGGTAAGAGGTGAACCGTTGTGCGACAGTCGATATTTGAACAAAGCGAGATATTCAGATACGCATTTTTGTTCGGACTCATAATAGGTGCATTTTATGATGTTTTTCGATTTCTGCGTAAAAGCGGACTCAATTCTCAAACGGCATTATTTTTTGAGGATGTAATATTTATGGCGGTAAGCGGAGTTTTATGTTTTATGTTTTCGCAAACAACGTGTCACGGGCATTTCAGATTTTTTGTTATGTTAGGTCACATTTTGGGATTTGCATCGTACAGATTATCAATAGGTTTTGTAACAGGATTCTTGTTTGATTTAATATCAAAAGTGATCCGTGCTGTGTTTGGAACATTTAACTCAGTTATCATACAATTTGCTCGATTAATACAAAAAATGTGGGCGAATTTATCGACTGCTTTTGATAAAATACACAAATCTCAGCCTCATATATATGAAAAATAAAATATTTTTGATTAAATTAAAAATATTTCTTGCAATTAAGTACTATTATAGTGTATAATTATCGTGAACTTAATTTTATTTGTGAGGATTGGTATGTGAATGGCAAGCAGAAAAGATAATAAGTCCAAAAACAAAGACGGTAAGCGATTGCTTAAAACTTTTTTAAGTGCGTTGCTTATTGTTTTTGCTTTTTATTTTGTTTTTACTCTCGTCCATCAGCAAGTCGAAATCGCAAAGAAAAAAGAACAGCTTGCCGATTTGAATGAGCAGATTATTATTCAGGAAGTTAAAAATGATGAGATGAAGCAAGTGAACGAGTTCGATGACTCCGAAAACGATGCTTATATAGAGCGTGTTGCCAGAGAGGAGTTCGATTACTCCAAAAAGGGCGAGAGAGTATTCATAAACGTTGCCGGAGAATGAACTGGTTTTTATAAATTGAGGGAATTTTTTAGTTAAGAGGAGATTTTTATTTTATGCAAATTGAAGTTGGAAGTATTTTAGAGGGTAAAGTTACGGGAATTACCAATTTTGGTGCGTTTGTTGATTTGCCGGACGGAAAGTCGGGTATGGTGCATATATCCGAAATATCCAACACTTATGTAGAGAATGTTTCGGATTTTCTTACCATGGGTCAGGAAGTAAAGGTTAAAGTAATAAATATAACCGATTCGGGTAAGATTGCTCTTTCCATAAAAAAAGCATCAGCAGACACCGATACAGCCGACAAGCAGTCCGATAACAAAAAGGCTCAGTTTAAAGACAAAAAGTTTGATAAAGATAAAACCAGAAATTTTGACAAAAAAGATGACCGCCGCACTTATCAAAGAAACGTTCCTAATATGAAAAGCTCCAATTCTCCCGGTGATTTCGTGTGGCAGAAGAGCAAAAGTGCCGACCCGTCATCTTTTGAAGACATGATGGCAAAATTCAAACAGCAGAGCGATGAAAATATGTCCTCACTCAAGAGAAACGGCGATGTTGTGCCGAAAAGACCTCGCAGAAAATAAATTTTATACATAAAAAATGGGGGCTGTGAAAAAACAACATCCCCAGGGAATTTCCGATTTGTTGCTT
>CACXHC010000049.1 GCA_902767285.1 uncultured Ruminococcus sp. | reverse complement strand
TGTTTCAGTTTATAGAATGTTCGTTGAAACACATAAAATTTATATAGTAAAAGTTTTTTTTGCTTCTTTTTTTTCAAAAAAAAGAAGCAAAAGGATTGTATAGAAAAGCTAACGGCACAGCCCCATTTTTGCTATCTCAAAAGAACTGCCGCTGTGACTAATCCTCCACCGATGGCGGATATCACAAATCCTATGGAGCGTATAAACAAATTTCCGTTTCGTTTTATGGCGATGGGCGGTTCAATGCTTTTGAGATAATTTTCGGCTTCGAGTTCGATTTTCGAGCAGTCGGAGTTCATATATTGCGGGGCTACAATAAGAAAAGCACGTTCAAAATATGAATTTCCGGTTTCAGATACCTCAAGAATATGTCTGCTTACTGATTTAATCATAATGTATCTCCTTTGTAACATTTTGGTTTTATTTCCAAAATTAGTATGTTCAAAAAACGAGATGTTTATACTTTTTATATCTATCAAATTATATATGTGGAAAACTTAATGAGTTTTCCACATATAACAAATAGTAAAGTGGAAAACTCTGTTGAATATGTGGAAAACTATGTGGAAAGAGTTAATAACTAATGAAAAAACTCTGATTATCATCGAATATTGTTAAAAAGTCCATTGTTGATAAACATTATCACATATTGTTAAGTGGAAAACTCTGTTGAATGTTATGAAAAGATTATAACTAACTGTTATATTGCTTATGTCAACCGATTTAAAAAAATAAATTATTTTGGGTATTTTATAACAAAAAAATAAAAGAAACCGTCCAAAAGAGAACGGTTTCTTTAAAAAATTGCTTACGCTTGATTATGAGCGATCGGAATCGTTGAGCTTTTTAACAAGAGCAGATTTCTTTCTTGCAGCATTGTTCTTGTGTATAAGACCCTTAGCTGCTGCTTGATCGATCTTTTTAATAGCTACTTTTACAGCTTCCGATTTTTCGGTTGAATCGTTCTGAACTGCAACATTAGCTTTTTTGATAGCTGTTTTCAAAGCGGATTTTGCTGCTTTATTTTTTGCAGTTTTTGTTTCGATAACCTTAACACGCTTTTTAGCGGATTTTATGTTTGGCACTGCAAACACCTCCTTCAATAATCTCAATTCACATAATATGATAACATTAATCTGAATAAAAATCAAGTAATTTTTTTAATTTATTTAAATTGAGTCTATTTTTCGCATAGTTAACTATTGATTGAGGTTTTTTTGACAAAAAATTATACAAATTTTATGCCGTATGACTCCAATTTTTCTTTAATTTCGGAATGTTTGCTGCGGCTGAGGGGGATTTCCTCGTAACACTCTTTGAGCATAATTGAATATGTTTTGCCGAACTCATTATTTTTTATATATCTAATTTTCTTTATAGGAACAATAAAAGACTGATGGCATCTAAAAAAATCATGAGGAGCAAGAATGCCTTCGAGTTGAGTTAGGTTATATTTTGCAACAAAAGATTTATTTGTATTTGTATGTATATATATTTTTCTGCCTTTTTTTTCGACATAGAGAATACTTTCAATATCAATTATTCTGTAACCGTCCTCAATGTTTATGCCGATTTTACGGCTTTTCTGTTCACTTTTTTTATTAACGAGATCCATTACGTTGTTACGGAGTTTTTTTTGAGCACGTTCGATAGCTCGATTAACACGATTTTCGTTTATAGGCTTTGTAATGAAGTCAACCGGTTCGAAGTCGTAGCAATCGGCGGCGAAATAGGGGTGACCCGTACAAAATATAATCTCGATTTTGGGATATTTTTTATTAACGACAGAAGCAACGCTCATGCCGTTGTTGTAGGGCATTTCAATGTCGAGGACAAGCAGTTCGGCATTGAGTTGGGGCAAACGGGACATCAGTTCGGGGCTGTTATCTATATATTCAATAACATCTACTGCGGGAAATTTTTTGAGCATAGCCATTGTAGCGGCTGCGGAGTTGTGGTCATCATCAACAACAATTGTTCTTATAGGTTCTATCGCCATAAAAAGCACCTCTCTTTCAATATAATGATAACACAAATGTTTTAGCATTTAATTCCATAAAAGAAATTTGAGTATCTATCGTGGTGATAAAATTAGTATATTAATTTATAAGGAGAAATTGTATGCTTCAATTTATAATATCGATGATATTCGGGCTTACGGTGGGCGTAATAATGTGTCTTATTTTGTGGCTCAATACAAGATTGACGCTTACGGAATTTGTGGCGATAGTCGGATTTGTATTCAGCGGAAGTACGGTATGGACGTTCACGGAAGGGCGGTTTGCTGACCTTACGCTTATAGCCACTCTAACGGTGTGGACGCTGGGAAGGATTCTGTTTACATCAAAGAGGGCATTTGAAAAACTGTTGACATTTGCCATGAGTACAACACTTGTACTTAATTATTATATATATCTGCAATTCATAGGATTAAGAGTTGACGGAATGGATTTTGAGCAATTAATTTATATGCTTGTTTATTTGGTTATAATATCGTCAGCATTTTTGGTTGTAGTAATACAAAAAATATCATTTTTCAACAATGCGTGGGTGAAAGATTTTTTCTCGCCGGAAGATGCGAGAATGAAGAGCAATCGAATAATGATTTTCTCATTTTTGATGGTTCTCACTATGGTAATAGTTTTTGGAATATATATGTCAACGGGGTTTGTGGCAGAGGCTACTAATGCTATGTTTTACATTGGCTTTGAGTTTTTCTTTTCGCTGGTATATATTTTCATTAGTTTTACTATGATGAAAATGCTGGTAGAATATTATATTTTATCTGACATTTCGGAGCATGAAAAACAGCATCAAAAAGAGCTTAAATCTTTTATTCAGATAATAAGAGGTCAAAGGCACGATTTTAATTTACATCTTCATGCGGTAAACGGACTTCTTGAGGCTGGGAAGTACGATGAGTGTCGAGAGTATGTTTCGACAATGGTTGCTGAAACAGCTTATGTAAACGAAGTTCTGCCTATATATGACACATCTATAAGTGCCATGCTTTACGCATATCGAGCCGATGCCGAAAGCCGTGGAATCAAGATGTATTTTGAAATCACAACTAATTTGAGGGGACTTGCTCCGAAGGCATACGAAATAAATCGAATAATCGGCAATCTTATACAGAATGCGATAGATGCCATCGCCGAACAGACCGACCGAGAATACGGCATTGTAGTAAGTATGTATGAAAAAGGCGATTATGTGGTTATTGACGTATCAAACAAATTTTTTGGAGATTCGGAGGAGCTTTCACGGGCGTTTGAGTACAATTACACAGCTAAAAAGAATCATGAAGGAATCGGATTGAGTACGGTGCAAAGGATAGCGGAATCGTACAAGGGTATTGCGTATGTTGAAATCGACGAAGATATAGTACATTTTATAGTGCATATTCCTAAAAAAAATAAATCCAGATAGCGGTGAAAAATTTTTGGGACAGATTAGACATGGTTTTGAACAGAACAGGCAAAATCTATTGATTAATAGAGAAATATGAGTTATTATAATATCACATTAGACGATTGCTGATGCTGTTTATGCGATTATTGCATATATCTTGTTCTATTAAAAACACCTCTTTCAAAAAATATGATTCCCTGAAAAACAAGGACGGCCGAGCCGTTCTTGTTTTTTTGTGATATGTTTATTCACCAACAGTGATAAAGTAACATATTTCTTTTAGTTTTAGATAATCAAAAATGTAAATTCTTTACAACGGTGATACAAATAGACACGGTTTAGGACAGAACAGACAAAAGGTATTGAAAAAAGTTTCAATAAGGTGTACTATAATGGTGCAGTGAATGATTGCACACTGCACAGCGTATTCGTAAATTAGTTAACAGTGAAGATTGCACGCTGTTAAAGCTTCTGCTTGTTTTGTGGTTTTGATTGCGTCCGCAAAACGAGTTTCGTAAAAAAATGACCTCTTTCAAGAATACGATTCCTTATAAATAAAGGCGGCTAACAGCCGCCTTTATTTTGTTTGCGTTGCCGTGAAAAATTGGCTTTCTTGGGAAAACCTTTAAAAATTAGCTTTCTTGGGAAAACCTTTTTTGAAAAAAAGGTTTTCCCAAACCCTTTCCAAAAAACTTTTTTATGGTAGAGTCAGTTTATAGAATGTTCGTTGAACCACATAAAATTTATATAGTAAAAGTTTTTTTTGCTTCTTTTTTTTTCAAAAAAAAGAAG
>CACXHC010000048.1 GCA_902767285.1 uncultured Ruminococcus sp. | reverse complement strand
ATCGCCTGTTTTAGCCTGAATTGCATCGAGTACGTCGAACTGAAGTCCTGCCCAGTTTTCGGGATATTTGCCGTGGATATTTCCGATACCTGCTGCGAGCATATCAACACCGAGGTCAGCGATAGTTTTGCATTCATCGGGATCAGCACATTCGCCCATACCAACAACGCCATCCTCTTCTCCGCCTATAGAACCAACTTCGCACTCTATCGAAAGTCCGAGATTATGAGCAACATTGATAAGCTCTTTAGATTTTGCAAGATTCTCTTCAAACGGGAAATGCGAGCCATCGAACATTATAGAAGTAAATCCGGCTTTTACGCAAGCATAACAGCCCTCATAAGTACCGTGGTCAAGATGAAGAGCTACCGGAACAGTAATACCCAGAGATTCGTCCATAGCCTTAACCATAGCGGCAACAGTTTTAAATCCTGTCATGTATTTGCCTGCACCTTCGGAAACACCGAGAATTACGGGCGAATTAAGTTCCTGAGCTGTAAGAAGAATTGCCTTTGTCCATTCGAGATTGTTGATGTTGAACTGACCAACAGCATAATGACCCTCTTTAGCCTTTTTGAGCATTTCGGCAGCGTTTACTAATGCCATTATAAATCACACTCCTGATATAAAAATTTTATATTAAGTCTGCAACGCAAACTTTCCGTATTTATTATACTACATTTCTACAAAAAGATAAAGTACCTAAGCAAAATTTTTCCGAATAATTTTTCAAACACTGGAAATAATTTTATCATATAAATTTTGTGAGGGATATTTAAGTTATGAAAAAAATCTATCATTTTTTGTTGTTCGTAATGGTTTTGATTATTGTTGCAACTGCCGTTGGAACAAACGTATCTGCATTATCGAAATACGGTTCTACCGGAAACGAGGTCACCCAAATTCAGCAAAAGCTGAGTTCACTCGGGTTCTACAACGGAGCTATTGACGGCATCTACGGAAATCAAACCAAATCGGCGGTAATAGCATTTCAGAAAAGCGTTGGACTTACCCCCGACGGAATAGCCGGCTCCAAAACTCTTTTGTATCTCGGATTATCGGGAAGTTCACAGAATTACGGATACACCCAAAGCGAAATAGACCTTCTCGCCCGAACTATTTCAGCTGAATCACGAGGTGAACCATACGAAGGACAAGTCGCCGTTGGAGCAGTCATTCTCAACCGAGTTGAACACCCGTCTTTTCCGAATACAATCGCCGGTGTTATATATCAGAGCGGTGCATTCTCATGTATTGATGACGGGCAAATCAACAGCCCCGTTTCCGAAACAAGCAAACGTGCCGCCGTTGATGCCATAAACGGTTGGGATCCTTCGGGTGGCTGTATTTATTATTATAATCCGGTTACGGCTACAAGCAAATGGATTCGCTCCCGCCCGATAATTACAACTATCGGCAAGCACGTTTTTTGTCTTTAATCGAATCGATTATTTTGAAGGAGTTATAACTTCCTTACCGCCCATGTACGGTCTGAGAACTTCGGGAATACGAACCGAGCCATCCTCATTGAGATTATTCTCAAGAAAAGCAATAAGCATTCTCGGCGGAGCAACAACGGTATTGTTGAGCGTATGAGCAAAATATTTGTTTTTGCCCGCACTTACTCTTATTTTGAGTCGTCTTGCCTGAGCGTCGCCGAGATTGGAACACGAACCAACTTCAAAATATTTTTTCTGTCTGGGCGACCATGCTTCGACATCTACACTTTTAACTTTGAGGTCTGCCAAATCCCCCGAACAACATTCGAGAGTGCGAACGGGAATATCCATGGAGCGGAATAAATCAACTGTGTTTTGCCATAATTTATCGAACCACATCATGCTATCTTCGGGTTTGCATACGACAATCATTTCTTGTTTTTCGAATTGATGTATTCTGTAAACTCCTCTCTCCTCTATTCCATGTGCTCCTTTTTCTTTTCTGAAACACGGCGAATAGCTGGTGAGCGTTTTCGGGAGTTCTTCTTCTTTAATAACAGTATCGATAAACTTTCCAATCATAGAGTGTTCGCTCGTACCGATAAGATATAAATCTTCACCCTCGATTTTATACATCATAGCATCCATTTCGGCGAAGCTCATAACGCCCGTAACAACGTTGCTTCTAATCATGAACGGCGGAACGCAATAAGTAAATCCACGGTCGATCATAAAATCACGGGCATACGAAATTACAGCCGAGTGAAGTCTTGCTATATCGCCCATGAGATAATAGAAACCATTTCCGGCAACTCGGCGAGCTGAATCGAGGTCTATGCCATTAAGCTTTTCCATTATATCGGTATGATACGGAATTTCAAAATCCGGAACAACAGGCTCACCGTATCTCTGAACTTCAACATTTTCGCTGTCATCTTTACCGATAGGAACACTGTCATCGATTATATTCGGAATAGTCATCATTATTTTTGTAACTTTTTCGCTGAGTTCTGTTTCAAGAGCTTCGAGTCTTTCGAGTTCTTCGGATTTTTCGGTAACGAGTTTTTTCATCTCGTTAGCTTCTTCTATTTTCTTCTGAGCGAACAACGCACCAATCTGCTTTGAATATTTATTTCTTTCGGCTCTGAGGTTATCCGCCAGAGCCTGATTTGCTCTACGCTGGTTATCGAGTTCTATAACTTCATCAACAAGCGGAAGTTTATCAAACTGAAATTTCTTTTTAATATTCTCTTTTACCTTGTCGGGATTTTCTCTCAAAAATTTAATATCTATCATAATAATCAAAATCTCCTTTTATATATCGTCTTTAAATTTTTTCATTAACTCTTTTAAATCTTCCTCGCCGTAAAATTCGAGAATGAGCGTTCCGGAAGATTTATTTTTTTGATTTACCGAAACTTTTCTTCCAAAACTTTCGGACAACGACAATTCGACCTCTCTGTAATACTGAGGACGCTTGTCGGTTTTTTCTTTGGGTTTGGATTCTTCGGATTGGGTTTCGCCTTCCGATTTCATTTTGTTGATAAGCTGAACACGCTTTTCGGTTTCTCGCACACTGTAATTATTTTCGATTGTTTCGAGTGCGATTTTCTCCATAAGCTCGGGGTCATCAAGACCCAAAATTGCCCTTGCGTGACCTGAAGTTATATCCGCATTTTTGAGCATAGTTTTGACGCTATCGGGCAGTTTCATAAGACGAAGTGTGTTTGCTATCGATGAACGAGATTTATTTACTGTTTGAGCAACTTGCTCTTGAGTCAAGTTAAACTCATTCATTAAGGATTCGTAACCCATAGCGAGTTCGAGATCCGAAAGATCCTCACGCTGAAGATTTTCGACAAGTGCGATTTCCATTGTTTGAGCGTCTGAAAGCTCTCTTATAACAACGGGAACTTCTTTTAGACCCGCCATGCGTGACGCACGGAATCTTCTTTCGCCTGCGACAATTTGATAACCTCCGTCAATCAAGGGTCTTACAACGAGAGGCTGTATTACACCATGCTGTGCGATAGACTCGGAAAGTTCCCTTAATGCTTCGGGATCAAGTTCACGTCTTGGCTGATTTTTGTTAGGTTCTATTTCCGATATTTTTAATGTAACGATACTGTTTTGATCTTCGCTTTCGTTTTGCATAAAGATTTCGTTAAGACCTCTGCCCAAACCGCCTCTTTTTATCGCCATTTAATCACCTCTTATTTTTATCTAACTCTTTAGCCAATTCAAGATATGCAATACTGCCTTTACCGGATTTATCATAGTACATTATAGGAGTTCCGAAACTGGGTGCTTCGCTAAGTCTTACCGACCTCGGAATGACCGTATTAAACACTTTTTTAGGAAAACACCTTTTTACTTCTTCCACAACTTGTTGAGTCAAATTAAGTCGTCCGTCATACATAGTAAGAAGGACGCTTTCGATTTCGATATGCTCGTTATACTGACGCTTAACTCTTCTGACCGTATTCATAAGCTGAGAAAGACCCTCAAGGGCATAATATTCGCACTGAATAGGAACAAGAATAGTATCGCACAAGCAAAGAGCATTTACTGTAACCAATCCCAAAGAAGGCGGACAATCAACAATTATGTAATCGTAATCGTTACGCATGGGAATGATCGAATTTTTGAGAATTGCTTCTCTATGTACTTTATCGGCGATTTCGAGTTCAGCGGCTGCCAAATCCAAGCTTGAGGGAATGAGAGAAAGATTCTGATATTCGGTTTTTATAACGGCATCTTTGCCCATAAGTCCTTCTACAAAAATATCGTATGTACTGTGTTTGGTAGATCGTTTATCGACTCCGACACCGCTTGTAGCGTTTCCCTGAGGATCTATGTCCACCAAAAGAACTTTTTTTCCTATACAGCCCAACGCCGCCGAAAGATTTACTGCTGTTGTAGTTTTTCCTACTCCACCTTTTTGATTGGCTATTGCTATAATCTTACCCATTTACAAGCAATCCTTTCTGTTATTTTTTTACAATGATAATTATAACATCTTATGTGCTTTTTTTCAATACCTTTCGAATGTTTCACGTGAAACATTTTCTCTTCTTTTTTTGAAAAAAAAGAAGCAAAAAAAACTTTAATTTCGTGTTCAATACAATTTGTTTCACGTGAAACAATCCGACTGTTAAACACATAAAAAAATGTTTCACGTGAAACATTTAGAGTGATTAACAACGCAAATTCAACTGTACATATAATTAAAGTTTTTTTGCTTCTTTTTTTTCAAAAAAAGAAGAAGAAAATAAAAAATAGAAAAAGAACTTCGGATAACAGAAAAATTCCGAAGTTCCTTTTCTGTCCAACACGGACAAGGGGTATGAAGAAATGTGTATATGGATAAAGAAGTACGCTATTTTATTTTTGCAATTTTGATACGATATTCAATATACCTATCGTTTTCTTTCTGCTCGACAAAAGTTGATATGCCCGAGTTTTTGAGCATATCCACGGCATTATTTACCGTGTTGCCGAAAATCCGTATATCTTTTAGTACAAAATTGCAGGTATGACGAATCTCTCCGCCGTTGATTATTTCAAATACAAGCTGAGATATTTCTTTGAGCGAAAGTTTATCTCTCGTAACCCGCACAAGAAATTTCTTGCGTTTGACCTTATCTTTTATTTTGATTATCTCGACTATATGCGAGAAATCCAAATCATGCTCATTTATGATTTTTCGTTCATCATTTGTAAATTCGAGTATTTCTATATACTCGTTTACGGTACGTTCGGAGATTCCGAGCTGCTCCGCCGCCTGACTTACCGTAAATCCGAAATTGTTCATAATATCAAACAGAATCTCCGCTTTGTGAAAATGGTCATTGTGTTCATGCTGGATATTTTCGACAAATCTATATATTTCCGACTGCCTTTGCGTACAGTGAAGAATTATGCACGGGACTTCGGTTATTCCAGCCATCACGGCGGCACGAAGCCTTCTCTCCCCTGACACGATTTCATATTCATAATTTGATACATCTCTTACGATTATCGGCTGAAGTATTCCGTTTTTCTCGATACTTTTTGAAAGTGCCACAAGTTTTCGTCTTGAGTATTTGCGTTCGTTGGAGCATACAATAATTTTGTAAATGGGGATTATTACGATTTTGCTGTCACCTTTCACGCAGTTCATAAAATCACTCCACCGCTTGAGCTGATATTATAATACCATATACTCCAATAATAATTTGTCGAAATATCACCTTTGCAAAAAATTTTTTCTGTTGACTTTTTGATTATTTTGATTTATAATTATTTCAGTTATAAAAAGGAGGATTCGTTATGGCAAAAAAAGATCAGGATTTACTTCAAACAATAGTTACCAAAATAGCCAGAGGACTTATTATATCAACGCTTTTGTCAATAATCAGTTTTATTATAATCTACTTTGCGGTTCGTATGTTTTGCATATTCCAAAATTATACTGTTCCCGGCTGGTTTAAGCCCGTAACGATTATTGTTGCGACAATAGTAACTATTATTATTATTGTATCGTACTTTAAAAGACAATATTTTATTCTTAAACAAGGCTACCAAAATTTAGAGCAGAATATGGCTCAGGCAGCTCAAGACAGCCTCAATAATACAAATTATACCGTATATCCTCAAAACAATAATTTCAATAACAATAATGGATTCAATAATAATCAATGGTAAAAACGAAAAGAGGCACACAACAGCCACAAGAAATCTCCAATTTTTTGCTTATTTTCTCTTCTTTTTTTTGAAAAAAAAAGAAGCAAAAAAAACTTTTACTATATAAATTTTACGTGTTTCAACTAACATTTCTATACGCTTAAACAAAAACGACTGCAAAAGTACGCAGTCGTTTTTGTTTCCATATTTTTTAGTAAATTCTATACAATTAAAGTTTTTTGGAAAGGGTTTGGGAAAACCTTT
>CACXHC010000047.1 GCA_902767285.1 uncultured Ruminococcus sp. | reverse complement strand
CTTTGCAATCACCTTTGTTTTATTCGGAACTGTGAAAACTGTTTCTCTTGAATCGCCATCGTATTTTTCAAATACTTTAGTTTTTTTTAAAAACATGATTTTTTCATCCTCAGTATATAATTATTCCTTAGATACGTATTTATCAATATAGGTTCTTATAAATTTGCTTCCGCCTTCACGTTCACAGGCGTAGGCGTATTCGATAAGCTCTCCCAAATTGTGGGAATTAACGAAATCATAATTTTCAAAAAGAATTTTTATTTTTTTAAAATTTCCCGCAGCTATAAGGATTTTCGCCATACCCACAATATTTTCTTTGGCATAATTGCGAAGATAACAATCATCTTCGGCGATACCGTTTTTCAAAATGTATCTTATGATAAATTGATTTTTTATACACGGGGGAACAGGCGATTTACAATTTTCGTTCTGCACCAAATCGACAACGTTTTTTAAATCAAAAACTCTCCATTTACCCATAGAAACATCAAATTTGAATCCGCATACCGATATACTTTCGAGCGAAGTACAGCCCCTGAAAATATTTCTTCCCACTGATTGGATACCGGCAGGAAAAAGAACCGTTTTCAGCGAACTGCACCCGGCAAAAGCCTCGTCACTCACAATTTTTAATCCAACGCTTAATAAAACTTCTTCAACGTTCTTGTTGTCTCTGAAAGCCCCCGCCGCTATTTGACGAATTTTAGCAGGATACCTCACCTGTTTTTCTGAACCTCTGTAATCAAGAAGAACACCATCACCCACCAAAAATAAATCTTTGGGATATTCCTTGAACCATGGTGTATTATCAAAAACTCCGTTGCCGACACACGTCACCGATTTTGGAATAACTATCTCCCTCAGAGAGTCACAGCCCTTAACAACGTTTTCGGGAATAATGGTTACACCTCTTCTAAAAACGAGTCGTTCCAAATTTTTGCAATTTTTGAAAATATCGCCCGTAACCGCTACTTTTGAAGGAATAACAAATCTTCGTAATGCTTGACAATTCATAAATGCCTCGCTGCCTATTTTTTCTATACTTTCGGGCATTATGACAATTTGCAGCGAGCGGGAATTTGCAAAAGCACGTCTGCCTATTTCGGTCACGCTTTTTGGAATAACTACCGCATAAACCCATTTGCTGTTAACAAAAGCCCTATCACCTATTTTTTTTATATCACTTTTAAGAAAGACGTTGGTCTGTCTGTAATTATCAAAAACTCTCAGCAATACGCCGTCTTTACAAATACAATTCATAAAATCGCTCCCATTGATTTTTTTATTTTTTTGGGAAAACCTTTTTTGAAAAAAAGGTTTTCCCAAACCCTTTCCAAAAAACTTTAATTTAGAAGAAGATCATCAAAACAACTCGGGTCATCAGGAAAATGTTCCGATTTGTAACTGACAATGTATGTTTGTATACTAATGTCCCCGCCTTTTTGGGTATTAAGTATTGAATAATCGATCAATGTTTGTATATCTTCTTTTGAGAAAAGTTTGCCGGATTCGTACTCAAGCAGATTTTTTATATCATCGTAACAGTTAAGGTCTATCAAAGACTCAACAAATGGAATCAGAATTGATTTTATGTACTCCTCAGATTGTGGAGTGTGATTTTTGCACATAAACTGATACACCAAAAAATTTTTCACTGATTCAAAATCAAAATCAAAATCTCGAAAAAAGAACAAATTATTAAAAAGATCTTCAATAGATGAATCTGTGGAAAATCTGCATTTGTACTTTTCGAAAAAATTTTGAGTTTCAAACATCCGCAAAAATACGAATAAATCTATGTCTTCTATCGATTCGAAACGGTCATCTATATAATATCCGCAAAAACTGATTTTTTTTAGAGCAGAACAATTCAAAACAATATTTTTTCCGAGTGAAAACTTAGTTTTTGGAAGTTCCAGCACCTCCAGCTCTGAACAATATCCAAACGCATTTTTACCAATATCCGTAACGCTGTCGGGAACTTTTATGCTTTTCACGGTCTTACAAGCTAAAAACGCATCTCGGCAAATTCGAGTAATGCCATCAGGAATAATAACGTGGGTGTCTGTGCCTTTATACTTGAGAAGTACTTTTGAATCACCGATTATAATGAAATCATCGGGATAGTTTTTTTCAAGTCCTGAACTGTAAAAAGCCCCTCTGCCTATCTCCATACGATGATTTCTGATGACTACGTTTTCCAGCGAAGCACAGCTGCAAAAACAGCTTTCGCCTATTGAAATTGTTTTTTCGGGAATATCTATGCTTTTGAGCGAACCGCAATTTCCAAAAGCAAAATCGCCAATTTTTGTTAAATTCTCGGAAAGTCGCACACTCTCAAGAAAAATACAATTATAAAATGCCCCTTCTTCTATTTCGGTTATTCGGTCTGACATTGTAACAGATTTTAAAGTTTCACAATCATAAAATGCCTCTCTGCCTATTTTTACAACTTGTCTTGGGATAAAAATATGTTCAAGAGGTTTCTTTTTATTTGGATTATATTTTTTCAAAACACCTTTTTTTATTATAAATTCCTTATTTTCTTCTTTTTGTTTGTTTTCAAAATGAGTTAGATTGTTTTTACCTTTACTCGGAACCATATTTTCACCTTCACACGCAAACTGTATATTATATGGTACCATAAAACAGTAATTTTCTCAAGGTTATTCTGAGAATATTTGCTCAAAAAATGAGGTAAAATTGCCCTTGTGGAAAGCAATAATTTATGGTAATATAATAAATATACAAATGTATTATAAAAATATTGAAAAGGAGAAGTTATGTCTTTTGAAATCAATGGCAAGGTATTAAATGGATACAGAAACACCAACAATGAAAAATGCGTACAAATCCCATGGGGTGTAACTAAAATTAACGATGCTGCTTTTTATGAAGAACCGACCATCGAAAAAGTAATAATTCCCGAGACAGTAACTTGTATTAGCTGGTATGCTTTTGAATCATGTTCATCTCTGAAAGAGATAGTAATTCCAAAAAGTGTTACGCAAATTTTTGGATGTGCTTTCAAGAATACCCCATGGTTTGATGAGAACAAAGACGAGTTTTTTATTGTGGGAGACGAAATTTTGATTGCATACAACGGAAAAGAAAAAGATATTGTTATTCCTGACGGCACAAAGCAAATCGGAGTATTTGTTTTCAGCAGAATGAAGAATATCGAGAGCGTTGTTATTCCCGATACATTAAAAGTAATACAAGAAAATGCTTTTTCGGGATGTGTTTCGTTAAAGCGGATTAACATTCCAAACAATATTGAACTTATCGAATGGAACGCATTTTCGAACTGTGGATGTTTGGAAGAAATAACTTTTCCTGAAAAAATCGGCATGATAAACGGCGAAGCGTTTTCAGGCACTCAGTGGTTAATAAATCAGCAAAAAAAAGAATGGGTAATTGTAGCAAACGAGCATGTTCTGAGGTATAACGGCAGTGACTCGCATGTAGTAATTCCGCAAGGGATAGTTAACATAAGCGGATATGCTTTTGAACGATGCACAACAATCGAAAGTATAACTTTTCCCGACACGCTGAAAAATATAGGCGGATTTGCGTTTTCGTCATGCGAATCGCTCAAAGAAGTAACTATACCTAACAGCGTAACAACTCTTGAACTGGGAGTTTTCGAGAACTGCCCTTCGCTTAAGAGCATAACATTTTCCGACAATATAATCAATATTCCCATATGGACTTGCAGACTCTGTATATCGCTCACAGAAGTAAATCTCCCCCCAAAATTGATATCCATAGAACCGGACGCCTTTATAAAGTGCACCCAGCTTTCGAGCATAGTAATTCCCGACAGTGTGCATTCGTTTGGTTCTCGAATATTCGCAGAATGTCCTTCGCTAAAAAGAATCACCGTTTTAGGAATGACTCTTGACTGCTCACACTGGGACATGAACGAGTGCAATTTTCACAAATTAAAATTTATGATTGAAAAGCAAGATTACGAAATAAACATCCCAAAAGATATAATAATATCGTGTGCTGTCGAATCGTTTATAAAAAAACATGACCGCAATTCCCAAAGATATATTCGCAGTAACGCCACAGAAGCGATAAAACAATTCATCTATTCAAATAACTATGAGTATGTAAAATATCTTTTTGATTACGGCGGATTTGTTTCCAAAGATAATGTAGACTGTCTTCTTAACTTTGCCATAGATAACACCCAAAACGGCGGTGACGTCGCTATTCAAACATTCATTATGGCTTATCGAGCTGATAATTTTCCCTCCACCTATAACTTTGATTTCCTCTCTCTTTAACCTCTTTTTTCTTCTTTTTTTTGAAAAAAAAAGAAGCAAAAAAAACTTTAACTATATAAATTTTATACTGTTCAACAAACTTTTTACACAATTAAAGTTTTTTGGAAAGGGTTTGGGAAAACCTTT
>CACXHC010000046.1 GCA_902767285.1 uncultured Ruminococcus sp. | reverse complement strand
ACTATATAAATTTTATGTGTTTCAACGAACATTCTATAAACTGAAACAAATCCGACTGCAAACGCCGCAGTCGGATTTGTTGTTATGATATTTAGTAAATATTATTCCGCAGATTTACACTCACGTACATGAAAACCACAGTGCGTATCGCCAGTCATGCTCTCGCTGTGACGGATAGCATACTAAACCTAAGTTTTTTGGAAAGGGTTTGGGAAAACCTTTTTTTCAAAAAAGGTTTTCCCAAGAAAGCCAATTTTTCACAGCACTTTTTTTCAAAAAAGAAGCAGGGGTTTAAGGGGACGGAGTCCCCTTATCAGTATTCAAAATAGTATAAAGGATAGAAGAGAGCGTCTGCTCCTGTTCGGGGGTAAGGTTAGCACAGCACGCCATTTTTGACGGAACGTCACTGAGTTTGTTTTTCAGATTTTTTCCGGAATCGGTAAGCCTGATATACACGCATCTCTCATCGCACTCGCATCTATGACGGGTCAAATATCCTTTGCTTTCGAGCTTTTTCAACAACGGAGTAACTGTTCCGCTATCCAAAAAAAGTTTTTCGCATATTTCGCTCACCTGAATATTATCTTTCTCCCACAGGACAAGAAACAATATATACTGCGTGTAGGTCAATCCGAACGGTTTCAGAATAGGTGTGTACGCACTTGTTACTTTTCGGGCGGCGGCATACAGTGGAAAACATAATTGATTTTTCAAATTGAGATTATCGTCTTTCATTTTCAAGACCTCACAATTCACTGCAAGCCGTCAACGCTGATACAGCTCCATCGGCGGTTGCTGTAACAAGCTGACGCACATTTTTTACTCGGCAATCACCGGCAACAAAAATCCCTTTTGTGCGGGTTTGGCAATCTTCACCGGCAACTATATATCCCGATTTATCTATATCAACTACATTTGAAAATTCGGAATTTTGGGGTTCTTGTCCAACGGCGACAAATAATCCTTCAACAGCAATTTTTTGTGTATCACCGCTGTGTACTTGCTTTGTTTCAATAGCAGATACTTTCTTATCTCCTATGACATTTGTAACAACCGTATTGAGGACAAACTCCACATTGTCACGAGTTTTCAATTTTTCAAGTTTGGTTTTGGCACCTCTAAACGAATCTCTGCGGTGAATAACATACACTTTATTGCAATACTCTGAAAGAAAAAGTGCATCTTCAACAGCGGTATTTCCTCCGCCGACAACGGCGACATCTTTTCCCCTGAAGAACATTCCGTCACACGTTGCACAATATGAAACACCTCTGCCTATGAACTTCTTCTCCCCTATTGCTCCGAGCATACGATTTTTAGCTCCCGTTGCTATTATTACAGTTTTCGCCGTATAATCCTGATTTTTAGATGTATGCACAATTTTTGTGTCGTCTGAATCTGTAATACCTGTGGCACGTTCGTAAACTATATCCGCACCAAAGCCGACAACTTGCTTATACAAATTGCTTGCGAACTCGTAACCCGATATATTCGGGGCGGCAGGATAATTTTCTATTTTTAAAGTATTCGTTATTTGACCACCATAAGCAGACGCTTCAATCAGAAGAACTTTCTTGCCCGAACGGAGTGCATAAATAGCGGCGGTCATACCGGCAGGGCCGGCACCTATGATTATAACATCATAAACGCTCATGTTTTATCTACCTCTTATCAAACGAAGAATAGACTCTTTGGGAACAACACCGACACTTCGATCAATTTCTCTGCCGTTTTTGAAAACAACAAGGCAAGGAATACCCGAAATATTATTATTCATGGCGATGCTCATTTCATCATCAACATTAACTTTACCTATTTTGAGATCAGGATTTTCGGAGGCGATTTCGTCCACTACGGGGGATAACATTCTGCAAGGGCCACACCACGATGCCCAAAAATCCACCAAAACAGGAACATCACTATTTATAAAACTCTGAAAATTATTGTTTGTTAACTCTAACGCTGACATAATAAAAAACTCCTTTAATTAATATTTTTAACAATTAAATTGTTTACAATTTAATTTTATCATACCGAAACGGAAATGTCAAATAAAAAATATGAAATTTTTCAACAATATTATGCTTCATTTTCAGTGCAATATTACAATAAATCTTGCTTTTTGATGCTGTGAAAAGTTGGCTTTCTTGGGAAAACCTTT
>CACXHC010000045.1 GCA_902767285.1 uncultured Ruminococcus sp. | reverse complement strand
TTACACAATTAAAGTTTTTTGGAAAGGGTTTGGGAAAACCTTTTTTTCAAAAAAGGTTTTCCCAAGAAAAGCCAATTTTTCAAAAAAGTTTTTCCCAAGAAAGGCCAAATTTTCACATCACTTTTTTTGTTTAATAATTTTTAAGATTTCGTATATATTTGAATGTTTCGTCCTCGCCTTTTTCGCTTAGCATAGTAAGAAGTTTTTCGAGCAAATCTGAAGTTTCGGGGTGGATAACACGAGTTTTTTTGGCTTTCAAAAAATAGTTTAGCGGAGCATCATCTGTATATTTATCGCCCAAATAGATTTTGCTTGCGGCGACTCTGTCACAGAACATTTCTTTAACATAACGGACGGGCATTTTAACACCTTCCATTTTATGCGTTTGAGGACTGTAATCTGTCCAATACTCAAAATGATGTTTATTTCTGCCTTTGTGATGAATCCACGCAATAGAATAGCCGTAGCTTTCTCGTTCCGCCTCGTTGGGGCTTCGATTTCCCTGATAATATTTCGCACCGGGGATAAATTCCGTAGGAGAATATTTGGACATATCATGAAAAAGCCCCTGCCACAAAATACCTGCTTTGGCACAATTTTTGATTACCTCGTGCCTATGGTGAGTTATTGTTTTAAAATGACCTAACACATTCATATTTTACGTTCCCTCTGCGAAGAAAAATCTAACGACCATTAAAAAAAGTTTTTGTCCGGCTTTTTTCAAAAAGCCGGCAGGGGTTAAGGGGACGGAGTCCCCTTAGCAGGGTTTAAGGGGCGGCAGCCCCTTACAGGCAGCCCCTTACAGTGGTACATACGATGACGACATAAACGTTGTTTGCTTTGCTGACACTGTGAGGAGTCCGCCTTCGGTGTGAGCCTTTTTTTCGGTGCCGTCATCAAGAAGAATAACGCAATCGCACGGCTTCACCGATGTAATGAACGGAATATGTCCGGCAAGGACTGCGAGATCGCCGTCACTTCCTCTAACCGAAAAGCTGACGACTTCACCGCTGAACTTATTTCCGTCAGGAGTGGAAATCACCAATTTAAATGTACTCATTTTGATGCCTTTCCGGATTTAGCAGCTTTTTCAACGACTTCATCAATCGTACTTGCAAATAGGAATGCCGATTCGGGAAGTTCGTCATGCTTTCCTTCGAGGATTTCCTCAAATCCCTTTATCGTTTCTTTGAGCGGAACATATACGCCCTGAATACCTGTGAATTTTTCCGAAACGTGGAACGGCTGAGAAAGGAATCTTTGCACTTTTCTCGCTCTTTGAACGAGAAGTTTATCCTCATCTGAAAGCTCATCCATACCCATGATGGCTATAATATCCATGAGTTCGTTATATCTTTGCAGAACTCGCTGGACTTCCTTTGCTACTCGATAATGACGTTCGCCCAAAATATCCGGATTCAGAATACGGCTTGTTGATTCAAGCGGATCAACTGCCGGATATATACCCTGTGACGCAATATTTCTTGAAAGAACCGTTGTTGCGTCAAGATGTGCGAACGTTGTTGCCGGAGCCGGGTCTGTAAGGTCGTCCGCCGGAACATATACCGCCTGAACCGATGTTATTGACCCTTTCTTTGTAGATGTGATTCGCTCTTGCAATGCACCCATTTCGTTCGCAAGTGTCGGCTGATAACCTACCGCCGAGGGCATACGTCCCAAAAGTGCCGAAACTTCCGAACCTGCCTGAGTGAATCTATAAATATTATCAACAAACAAAAGAACGTCCTGACCTTCTTCATCTCTGAAATATTCTGCCATGGTCAATCCCGAAAGAGCAACTCTCATTCTTGCTCCCGGGGGTTCGTTCATTTGTCCGTAAACAAGAGCCGTATTTCCTAAAACTCCCGATTCTTTCATCTCGTTATAAAGGTCGTTTCCTTCACGAGTACGCTCGCCAACGCCGGTAAATACTGAAATACCGCCGTACTGCTTTGCCACGTTGTTTATAAGCTCCATAATAAGAACGGTTTTTCCTACGCCGGCACCGCCGAAAAGTCCGATTTTTCCGCCTTTGGAGTAAGGACAAATCAAATCTATTACCTTAATACCCGTTTCGAGTATCTCGGTAGATGTAGACAACTCATCATATTCGGGGGCGGAACGATGAATATTCCAGCGTTCGCAGTCTTTGGGAGGTTCTTTCATATCCACCGTATCGCCAAGCACGTTGAAAATGCGTCCGAGAGTCTGTTTGCCTACGGGAACGCTTATCGCTTTTCCGGTATTGATTACCTCTGTACCTCGTTTCAGACCATCGGTAGATGCCATAGCTATACACCTAACTGTTCTGTCACCGATATGCTGAGCTACTTCAACTGTAAGTGTTCTTTCTTTTATCTGCATAGTGAGTGCGTTGTAAATCGCCGGCAAAACGCCGTTGTCAAAACGAACGTCAACTACCGGCCCCATTACCTGAGCCACTGTGCCTTTTTGAGCATTTGCCAACTTGCTCACACTCCTTAAATCAATAATTAATCATCGCCTGCACCGGCAACTATTTCGGTTATCTCCTGAGTTATTGCTCCCTGCCTTGCTCGGTTGTACTGCAATTGAAGATCGTCTATCATAGCACGGGCATTCTTCCCCGCCGAGTCCATCGCCATTCTGCGGGCAAGAACTTCCGCACAAAAACTTTCTCTTATACAGCCAATGAGCTTTCCGCTTATATACTCCGGTACCGCCGTTTCGAGAATAGTCATTTCATCGGGTTCAAAAACTACATCTGCACTGCTCTTTTTTTCGCTCTTTTCAAGAGGAAGTATCCACATTATATTGGCTTCCTGAGTCATTACAGATATGGATTTCGTATATATTATTCCCAATTTCGAGAACTCGCCCTCTTTAAACTCACTACACAACTCTTTTGAAAGCTGTGAGGCATCTTCGAGCGAGAAATTTTCTGATGAAATAAATCCGCTTCCCAAGTGGTCACAGGCTCTCTTTCCGATAGGAACAAACTCTGCTCCTTTAAATTGCTTTGCAAGTCTGAAAACATTTGCATTATATCCGCCTGCCAAGCCTCGGTCGCCGGCTATTACGATAATTTTCGTAATATGACTATTGTTTCCCTTTATATACGGACTTTTTCTACATTCCGGACTTGAGGTGAGCTGGTCTACTATTTCCGAAACAGCTTTTGAATATTGACGGCTTTTGTTCATTCTTTCAGTTGCTTTTCGTATTTTAGATGACGCAACAAATCCCATAGCCGTTGTAAGGTGCAGAGTGGAGTCAACACTTTTAATTCTTGTTCGCAGGGCTTTTATATCTGCTCCCACTCAAATCACCTCTTTAAATCTTTGAGCGTTGTTTTAAGCGATTCAATATCACTTTCTTCAAAATATCCGTCCTCGATTCTCTTTAAAAATTCGGAATTTTCGGTGCGGAGTTTTTCGTACAGTTTTTCTTCATAATCGTGAACTTTATCAACGGCAATATCGTTAAGATAACCGTTAGTAACCGCATAAACAATAGCTACCTGACAGCCTACATGAACAGGTGCGTTTCTGTTTTGCTTAAGCACTTCAACAATTCGTTCGCCGAGTGCGAGTCTTGCTTTTGTATCTGCGTCAAGATCCGAGCCAAACTGCGAGAATGCCTGAAGCTCTCTGTACTGCGAATACAGAAGTTTCAGCTCTCCCGAAACTTTTTTCATGCCCTTGAGCTGTGCTGAACCTCCGACACGGCTAACCGAAATACCCGGGTTTATCGCCGGCATGATTCCGGAATGGAATAACTCTGTTTCAAGAAAAATCTGACCATCTGTAATTGATATTACATTTGTCGGAATATATGCCGAAACGTCGCCTGCCTGAGTTTCAATTATCGGAAGAGCGGTTATCGAACCGCCGCCAAATTCATCGGCTACGCAAGCGGCTCTTTCAAGTAATCTTGAATGGAGATAGAATACATCTCCCGGATATGCTTCACGTCCCGGCGGTCTGCGGATAAGGAGCGACAATGCACGGTATGCAACAGCATGCTTGCTCAAATCATCATAAACAATAAGAACATCTTTGCCCTGTTCTCTGAAATATTCTGCCATGGCACAACCTGTATAAGGTGCGATATATTGAAGAGGAGCACTATCAGCGGCAGATGCCGAAACAATGGTTGTATAATCCATAGCTCCTGCACGGGAAAGCTCGTTCGCAAGCTGTACAACCGAACTTGCTTTTTGACCTATTGCCACATAAATGCAGAGAACACCTGTATTTTTTTGATTGATTATAGTATCTATTGCAATTTCGGTTTTACCCGTTTGGCGGTCACCGATAATAAGTTCTCTCTGACCTCTGCCGATAGGTATCATACTATCAATAGCCTTTATTCCTGTCTGCATTGGTCTTGATACGCTTTTTCTTTCGATTATTCCGGGAGCCTCCGCTTCGATAGGCTTTGTTTTTTTGCAAATTGCCGGACCTTTGCCGTCAATAGGCTCACCAAGAGCATTAACCACTCTGCCTAAGAGTGATTCACCAACAGGAACAGAAAGAACTCTTCCTGTTCGTCTTACTGTCGTGCCTTCTCTGATATTATTTGTATCTGAAAGAATAGCTACCGAAACAGTTTCGGTTTCGAGGTTTTGAGCCATTCCGTAAGAGCCGTCCTCAAATTCAAGAAGTTCGCTTGCCATGCACTCACGCAAGCCGTAAACTCTTGCTATTCCATCACCGACAAGAACAACCGTTCCGGTTTCAGCCATTTCTATTCTTGATTTATAATCTTTTATCTGCTTTTTGATAATACTGCTTATTTCTTCAGGCTTACGACTCATTTTCTATCACTTCCTTAATGTCATGCAGTCTGCGTTTAAGACTGCCGTCAAGAACTTTTCCATCTATATAAACTATCATTCCGCCAAGTATCGCCTTACTGACTATGCACTCCATAACGACTTTTTTACCGCACATTTTCTCAAGTTTATGCTGTAATTTTTCTTTTTCAGCTTTCTTGAGCGATACTGCCGAAATAACTCGTGCGGTCGCTATTCCCTGAGAGGCTTGATACAGACCTTCAAAATCAAGAATGATTTTATAAACATTACGAACACTGCCTTTTTCGCAAAGTATCTTCAAAAAAGAGATGACGTATTCGCACACCGAATCTGCAAAAGCCTCATCAATTGCTTTTAGGCGGTCAACTATGGGAATATTGGGAGATGCGAGGAAATCTACATACTCGGGATTTCCTCGCAATTGAGCCAAAACGAGATTTAAGCCTTTAGAAACGTCATTGAGCATATTTTCTTCGGCAGCAAGCGAGAATAATGCCTCGGCATATTCCTTACTGGTCTGAGTCATAATCGTCACCTAAATTCTCAATAAACGAATCTATAAGTTTTCTGTGGTCGTCTGTATTTATTTCTCTTTCGAGTATTTTTTCGCTGAGCATAGTTGAAACCTGTGTTATTTCGTTTCTTATATCTGCCTGCACTTTTTGATACTCTAAATTTGCATCGGTTTTAGCCTGACTAACAATGCCGTCTGCTTTATCTTTGGCATTTTGTATTATTTTATCGCTTTTTCTTTCGGCTTTTTGCTTAGCGTCTTTTATTATTTGAGCAGCCTCTGTATCAGCCTGACCGAGTTTTTCTTCATAGAGTTTTTTGCTTTTTTCGGCTTCGGCTTCAGCGAGTTTGGCATTATCAAAATTTGTTTTTATTATGTTCTGACGCTGTACGAGCATATTTTGCACGGGTTTGAAAAGCAATTTTTTTAAAATGGCGTATAAAATCAAAAGGTTAAGTATTGATATTATCATCTGCCAAATGTTGACAGATATAACCTCAGATGATTGCATAAAAAACAACTCCTATCAACCGAGAGTATTCATTGTTTCTACAAGAATATTAACGAGTCTGCCCGGTGCAAGGAAAATAAGCAATATAGCTATAACAAGAGCGTACAAACCGGTTGTTTCGGCAACGGCACAACCCATAAGCATGGTTGTAGTAACAGCACTTCTGCTTTCGGGCTGTCTGCCAATAGCTTCACAGGCTTTTGCAACTGCGTTTCCTTCACCGATACCGGGGCCTATACCTGCTATCATCGCCATACCTGCACCCAAAGCACAGCAGCCTAAAATAATACCTATTGCGAGTTCCATAATTATTTCTCCTTTTTAAGTATTTGCCTTTACGGCACTTTTCTTTAATAATTTAGCTTTGTAATCTTCCTCAGGGAAGCCCGAAGAAATGTAAAGCATAGTCAACATAGCAAAAATGAATGCTTGCAAGAGTCCGCTGAATACATCGAAGTATATTGAGAGGACTGCCGGCAAACCGATTTGTAAGAACGGAATACTGCCCAAAAATCCCGGTAATTTACCAAATATAATTTTTGAGAGTTCCTGCAACGATGCCGCGACAAGTACCGATATTACCGATCCCGACAAAATATTACCGTAATGACGGAATGCCATCGATACAGGCGTAGCAAACTCACTTATAACGTTAAGCGGAGTGAGGAATGCCACCGGCTCGGCGAAGCTCTTCAAATAATGGACTGCACCGCACTTGAATTTGTAGTAAGTTATCAGCACAAAAACGAGCAAAGCCCAACCGCCAACGACATTCAAATCCGAAGTCGGGGGATACAGTCCCACAAGCGTTATTAGGCTTGAGAATGCTGATAACATCATTATAGCTGCCACAAAGGGAGCAAATTCATCAAAAAACTCACCCATATTGTCGCTAACCAATTTTTTTGTTTGCTCCAATGCCCATTCGACTATGTGCTGTCGTTTTGTGGGATTGGTTGCGGAAAGTCCGTGCGTAAGATACAGGCAAAGGAAGAACACCGAAATTATTACTATCCATGAATTTACTTGCGATTCGGTTATCGGAAGAGGCTGTACGGGCGTATTTAGAGTAAAATATATTCTCGCACCCGATATTTCTATTCCGCTCGATTCTGGAGTAAACATGACGTACAGCATTATTCCAAACAGTATCGGCAAAATCATACACGCAATCAAGAAAGCGTCTACCGCCTTAAATTTTGCACTGTACTTTCTTTTTTTCACTTTAATGTTCCACCACCTTTTTTTATTGGTTTGTCATTCTGAATCGTCCGAGGCATTATCCGAAACGTCTTTGATATCTTTTTTGTTGAAAAGAGGTCGGAAAGTCACCGCAATTCGTGGAAAAAATATCGGAATTATCGCAGCAACCGGATTAAAGAAATATGCTCCAGTAGCAACAAGAGCCAACTGCATCAACATTCGCATACTTTGCGAAAATCTCATGAGCTGAGAAGCATTTTTCTCATCACTGTATTTTTCCCCAAGAGCTTTTTGTACCGTTATTCCCATCAGAAAGAAGTTCAGCACGGCACAAGCCCCCGAAATGAGATTGCCAAACAAAACATCTAATTTCCATAGCCCCACAATAAGAAATACCGACTGCATCAAAACACTTAACAGAATAGTCCAAGCAGATATGTACAACGTTTCGCTTTTGACCGTCGGATCAATTTTTTTCATATCGTTCGCCACGCTTTTTAAATTATTTTTGAACAATTCAAACGACCAATGACATTATACCAAAAATTAATTTTTTTATCAATATGTAAAATTCATTTTTTATTGTCCTTTTTTTGTTCTTTTTTTGAAAAAAAAGAACCAAAAAAACTTTTTGTTCGTTTACGGAAATTTTACTATCCAACGTTAATTATCTTTTTTGGGAAGTTCGGAAAGTTTTCCTAAAATGTTATCGGTTTTGTATTGAAAAAAAATATATAATATGTTATTATAGTTACAATGTGGAGAATGATTTTCTCCTAAAAAAATAGAGAGTTTGTTTATAGTCAGGAGAGTTATTTATGAGTGAAAACGAGTACACTGTTGTAAACAGTTCCGAAACTTTTGAGAAAAAACTCGCAGAAGTTCGTGCAGCTCAAGAAAAATATGCCACTTATTCGCAGGAACAAGTGGACGCTATCTTTAAAGCTGCGGCTTTGGCGGCAAATAATGAACGAATCCCCCTTGCTAAGTTGGCTGTCGAAGAAACCGGCATGGGTATCGTAGAAGATAAAGTTATCAAGAATCATTACGCCGCTGAGTATATCTATAATACGTACAAAGATACCCAAACTTGCGGTGTTGTAGAAGAAGATAAGGCTTACGGCATTATAAAAATCGCTGAGCCTATCGGCATTATCGGTGCGGTTATTCCTACGACCAACCCCACATCGACTGCGATATTCAAAACACTTCTTGCACTCAAAACGAGAAATGCTGTTATAATAAGTCCTCACCCCAGAGCTAAACAATCAACAATAGCAGCGGCTAAAATCGTTCTTGATGCGGCAGTAAAAGCCGGGGCTCCGGAAAATATAATTGCTTGGATAGATGTTCCGTCACTCGACCTGACCAATAAACTTATGCGAGAGGCAGATATAATTCTCGCAACAGGCGGCCCCGGTATGGTTAAAGCCGCATACTCAAGCGGTACACCCGCAATTGGTGTTGGTGCCGGTAACGCATCGGCTATAATAGATCCTTCGGCTGATATTGTGAATGCCGTCAGCTCAATAATTCACTCAAAAACATTCGATAATGGCATGATTTGTGCTACGGAACAAACCGTAATCGCCGATGCCAAAATTTATGATGCCGTAAAAGCCGAATTTGAAAAACGTGGTTGTTATTTCCTTAACGATGAGGAAAAAGATAAAATTCGTTCGACAATGTTTATAAATGGTTCTTTGAATGCTAAAATAGTAGGTCAAAAACCGCATACCATAGCAAAAATGGCTGGTTTTGAGATTCCCGAAACAGTAAAGGTCATTATTGGCGAAGCTGAAAGAACCGACCCCGATGAGGCATTCGGTCATGAGAAACTTACCACCGTTTTGGGTATGTATAAATCTGCCGATTTTGATAATGCTCTCGATATTGCCGATACTCTTCTCAGAAATAACGGCGGTTTGGGTCATACGGCTGTTCTTTGGATAGACAACGTTAACGAGCGTGAAAAATTAATGAAATTCTCAGAGCGTATGAAAACTTGCCGTCTTATTATAAATACTCCGTCATCGCTCGGCGGTATAGGTGATCTTTATAATTTCAGACTTGTTCCGTCGCTTACGCTTGGCTGTGGTTCTTGGGGAGGAAACTCAGTATCGGAAAATGTCGGTGTAAAACATCTACTCAATATAAAAACGGTAGCGGAAAGGCGAGAAAATATGCTGTGGTTCAGAACTCCCGAAAAAATTTACTTTAAAAAAGGTTGTTTGCCTGTTGCTCTTTCGGAACTTAAAACGATGAACAAAAAGAGAGCATTCATTGTAACCGACAGTTTTCTTTTTAACAACGGTTATACAAAACCAATTACTGACAAGCTCCACGAGCTTGGTATCGAATATACGACATTCTCAAATGTTGCTCCCGATCCGTCTTTGGCTTGTGCAATCGAAGGTGCAGAGCTTATGAAGCAGTTCAAGCCTGATACAATTATCGCTTTGGGCGGCGGTTCGGCTATGGACGCAGGAAAAATTATGTGGGTACTGTACGAACACCCTGAAGTTGATTTTCTTGATATGGCTATGCGTTTTGTCGATATTAGAAAAAGAATATACACATTCCCAAAAATGGGCGAAAAAGCGTATTTTATAGCAATATCGACATCAGCGGGTACAGGTTCGGAGGTTACACCTTTTGCAGTTATAACAGACGAGCGTTCGGGCGTTAAATATCCTCTTGCGGATTACGAACTCTTGCCGAATATGGCTATTATTGATACAGATTATCACATGACCGCTCCAAAGGGACTTACGGCGGCATCAGGTATTGACGCTGTTACTCATGTACTTGAGGCATACGCTTCTGTTATGGCTACTGATTATACTGACGGAATCGGACTTCGTGCGATAAAGAATATATTTGAGTATCTGCCCAGAGCTTATGAAAACGGTGCGTCCGACCCTGTTGCCCGTGAAAAAATGGCTAATGCCGCAACAATGGCTGGAATCGCATTTGCAAACGCTTTTCTCGGAGTATGTCACTCGATGGCTCACAAATTGGGAGCATTCCATCATCTTCCGCACGGCGTAGCAAATGCACTTATGATAAATCAAGTTATCAGATTCAATGCTGTGGAAGTTCCCGTAAAAATGGGTACTTTCAGTCAGTACGACCACCCGCACACACTCGCTCGATATGCTGAAGTTGCCGATTATCTTGGTCTTGGCGGAAATACCGATGAAGAGAAGCTCGAAAATCTTATATCTGCAATAAACGAGTTAAAAGAGAAAATCGGCATAAAGAAATCTATCGCCGAGTATGGCATAAGCGAGCAGGATTTCTTTGCAAGTCTTGACAAAATGTGCGAGCAGGCTTTTGATGACCAATGCACAGGTGCAAACCCGAGATACCCGCTTATCAGCGAAATAAAGCAAATGTATATCAACGCTTACTACGGAAAAGACAAAACCGTATAATATCTGAAATTTATACTGCACCGATTTTTTGTATCGGTGCAGTTATTTACTGCAAAATAAAAATATTCGGAGTAATTCATGAGAGAAATTATAATAAACAAAAACGATGCTGACCAGCGACTCGACAAATTTATTTCAAAGCGATTTAAAAATATGCCCAAATCCCTGATGTACAAATATATTCGCACAAAATATATAAAGGTGAACGGCAAGAAGTGCGAAATATCGACTCGCCTGCACGAGGGCGACAAACTCACTCTATACATAAAAGACGAATTTTTTGAAGAACCTCAATACGACACTTACGATTTTCTCAAAGCCCCCTCAAAATTAGATATAGTCTACGAGGACGAAAATATAATTTTGATGAACAAGCCAACAGGAGTTTTGTGTCACCCTGATGAAACATATCATTTTGACTCGTTGCTTGCAAGATTTCAACATTATATGTACGACAAAGGAGAATACGACCCCAAAGACGAAAACTCCTTTGCTCCGGCACTGGCGAACAGAATCGACCGTAACACAGGAGGAATCGTCATAGGGGCAAAAAATGCAACAGCGTTGAGAATTCTCAATCAAAAAATAAAAGACAGAGAAATAAAAAAATATTATTTATGTCTTGTTCACGGAGTGCCGAAGAAAAAAAGTGCCATGCTTAGCGATTATCTTGTAAAAAACGAGAAACAGAATCGAGTATATATTTCGTCTGCCCCCTCCCCCGACAGCAAAACCATAAAAACAAAATATACCGTATTGCAAACATACAAAAACATGAGCTTGCTCGAAATTGAACTTCTTACGGGTAGAACTCACCAAATCAGAAGTCACATGGCTTACATAGGTCACCCTCTTGTCGGTGACGGTAAATACGGTACTAATGCACAAAACAAAAATATCCCATTGAAATGGCAGGCGTTGTGTTCGTATAAGCTTGAGTTTGCCTTCACAACTTCCGGCGAAGATTTGGAGTATCTTAACGGCAAAATCTTCGAATTAGATAAAATTTGGTTTTGGGACTACATTACACCTATCAATTAACTTTGTTTTTTCTCTTCTTTTTTTTTGAAAAAAAAAAGAAGCAAAAAAAAACTTTAATTAATTGAAAGAAATTCTTTGCTTTGTTTTTAATTTGCGATAGTATATATCTGCGTAAAAACATTTACTATAGTAAACGACATTTATTTTCCTACTTTGGTGTATCATAAACCGATTGCGGGGGCTTTCCGGTCGCCCCCGCACCCCTTCGGACA
>CACXHC010000044.1 GCA_902767285.1 uncultured Ruminococcus sp. | reverse complement strand
TACAATTACATCGTCTAATAAACTCATAATAAAATTCCTCCTTTTTTTCCCGCTTTTTGAAAAAAGCGGGGCAAAAACTTTTTGTAAATGTGCGGTATTCTTTACGTTGCAGTTAGATTTTCGCAAAGGCTAAACCTCACATACTATTAACCGTCAGAAAATATTTTAATATTTGTATGCACCCTTGCCTATAAACTCTCGCAAAAGCGAATTTTTCGGAATATGCTCCGCAGATATTGGCACAAACTGAGATGCTCTCTCTGCCAAATTTTGAGCATACTCATACTCCGGATGCCCGGGAGTGACATTTCGGAGTATATTCACCGCTTCGCTCGCTATAACACATGGTTCATAAACATGAATGGAGTTTATTGTTATATCTCCCAAATATTTAAAGGGAACTATATATTTTTTTTCGCCGGTAAGAACATTATCCCACATTCCAAGAGTGTGGTCGGCTGTGCTTCCTCTGAATTTACAATCTCGCACAAGCCTTCTCATAAGCCTTAATTCACAGGCGGTTATAAAATAGCCTTTCACTTTTTCTTTGTGAATACCCTGCTTTACGCTTATGTATATTTTTTTTATGCCGTTTGTAAAATCAATATGATTGGTAAATATTGGATTGAGTGCGTGTATTCCTTCAATTATAGCTATTTTTCCGCCGTCCAAACTGATGTGAATATACTCGCCTTTAGGCTCGCTTTTGGAAAAATCAAATGTCGGAATATCGCTCTCGCCCGTTGTTATAAGCTCTTTGATACATTTTTCTATTGCAGAAATATCGAGTGCATCGAAACATTCAAAATCGGGTTTGCCGTCTTTAGTGCGTGGAACTCGTGCTTCTCCAAGATAAAAATTATCCATAGAAACAATTTCGGCAGGTCTGCCGAGATTTCCAAGCTCCTCCGCAAGCATTTTCGCCGTTGTAGTTTTTCCTGATGCGGATGGGCCGGCAAGCATTACTACTTTGCATCTTTCCGCTGATGAAGCTATTTTTAAAGCTATTTCTTTTATGTCGGAACGATAAGCCGTTTCCACCTGTATTATAAATTGAAGTGGGTCGGAGCTTGCAAACTCGTTTATTTTATCTACTGTCAGAGCGTATCGCCTATATGAATTACCTAAGTTAATCATAGAAATCTTTTATACCTTTCTTGCGGTCAAGTAACTGAGCAAATCTATCTATATATTCGTATGGATATTTATAATTAAATATTCGCTCAACAGTACCTTCATCGGAACATAATTTTGTGACTGCTCCTGCACCACACGAAATTATAGTTTGCGTTTCTTCCATTATAAAGACGTTGTAATATCCTTCTTTGCCCGGCTTTGACCAGCCTGTATTTTCAAGATTGCCTGCCATTCTGCTTTGACGGTACAAATAATATGGGTGATAGCCTGCTAAACGAAGTGCCTTTGTTGAATACGATACCATCGCCGCAGCCGTTTGTGCTTCTTTTTTATCAAGATGTTTTCCCGACAAAGTAATTTCTGCCGCTCTTTTCATAGCGAGAGTATGAACGGTTATGCTTTCGGGTGAAAGCTCTATAACTTTATCGAGTGTTTTTTTGAACCCTGCCTCGGTATCTCCGGGAAGTCCGGCTATCAAATCCATGTTGATATGGTCGAAACCGAGTTCTCGTGCTTTATCAAATGCGGAATAAATATCTTTTGCGGAGTGTTTTCTTCCTATATTTTCAAGAACTTTGTCATCTAAAGTCTGCGGATTTATGCTTATTCTGTCAACTCCTGCCGATTTTATCGCCAATAATTTTTCGAATGTTACAGTGTCGGGTCGTCCTGCTTCAACAGTAAATTCTCTGCACCCCGACATATCAAAACACTTATTTACGGTTGAAAGTACTCTTGTCATTTGCTCGGCACTGAGTGTTGTTGGAGTACCTCCGCCCATGTAAACAGATTCGAGATGAAGTCCGAGTTCTTTCACCATTTTAGATGTTTCCTCTATTTCTCTGCATAACAACTGAGTGTATGGCTCTATCAGCTTTTTTGCCTGCTTGACCGATGACGATACAAACGAACAGTAACTGCATCTGGTAGGACAAAACGGTATAGCCAAATACAAACTGAATGAGTTATCTGAAGTCAGTTTTAAAATTTCGGATTCCGTTTTTTCGGTTTCCGCTGCAAGAGCTGTTTTTTCGGGAGAAACTCTGTATATATTTTTGAATTTGTCGATAGCGTATTGAACATCGTTCTCGTTTTCACGGTCGGGATTTTCTTCTTTCAGCTTGCGAAACAATTTTATTGGACGAACTCCTGTGAGAAGTCCCCATGGCGGAGTTACTCCGGTAAAAGTAACAAGAATATCGTAAAGTGTTCTCATTGACAAAAGTTCTTCTTCGGAGTTGTCAGCAACATCTACAAAACCGCTTTTATGGAAATCATCTATACAAACCGCAACTCGTATTTTGCAATCCTCTTCGCCATCATCACAGCATTTAGCAATAAAAATATACGGAGGAACGAGTTTTTCGGGTATTTGGTGAATTTCTTCAAATTTTGTATTCGGAAAGAATACTTTTGCCAATTTTTCGGTTTCATAGTAAAAATTGTTGTTATCAAGATATATTTTCATAATTCTCATCATCGATAATATGGATTATTCATTCTCTCGTAATCGAGAGTAGTAATATCATTATGCCCCGGATAAACTTTATAATCGCCTTCGAGATTGGCAATTTTTTTAAGAGACTGCATCATTTTTCTGTTATTGCTCAACGGAAAATCTGTTCTTCCCGCTGCCATACAAAAAAGCGTATCTCCTGAGAAAATGTATTCGTCACATATAAAGCATACGGAACCGGGAGAATGTCCGGGAGTATGCATCACTTTTATGGTACTTTCGCCAAGAGTTATCTCGCTTCCGTCTTTCAAAAGAATATCGGGATTTACAGCACTTTTCAAAGGTTTCCCCGTAAACGGAATACTCAAATTCAGATGATTATCGGCAAGAAGTTTCACATCATCCTCGTGAATTGCTATTTTAGCCTTTCCGTTTGTTTTTTTGACTATATCATTTGCACCGTCAACATGATCGAAATGTCCGTGAGTCAAAAGAACATACTCAACATTATCGTACCCAATTTCGGATATAATATAATCTAAAAATTCGCTTACCTCGCCGGGATCGATAACTGCTGTTTTTTTTGTAGTAGAATCTGTAATAACACAGCAATTTACTTCTAAATCGCCGACTTTTGTATATTTAACTTCAATCATAAAAACACCTCAATTATCGGTATCAATTATCAAGGTAACGGGGCCGTCATTCAATAAAGATACTTTCATGTCTGCACCAAAAATACCTTTTTCCACTTTTGACACACCGTTTTTCTTGAGAGATTCACAAGTATACTCGTAAAGCGGTTCAGCTTTTTCGGGACGTGCCGAAGCAATAAAACTCGGTCGTCTGCCGTGAGAGCAATCTCCGTAAAGAGTAAAATTTGATATAACAAGAACTTCTCCGCCCACGTCTGCAAGTGAGAGATTCATTTTGTCGTTTTTGTCAGAGAACACACGCAGACCGGCTATTTTTGCGGAAATATAATCAGCTTGTTCTTTGGTGTCGTTTACTCCGACTCCCAGTAAAACCAGAAATCCTTTTTTTATCTCTCCTACTGTTTCGCCATTGACCTTTACACAGGCTTCCGATACCCTTTGAATTACCGCTCTCATTAAAATACTCCCGAAAAAATTTATAATTTGCTGGCTCTGCTAACTGAGATAACACCTTTTACGGCATTGAGCCTTGATATAATATCACGCAAATGAGCCTTGTTTTTTACTGTTATTGTAAATTTGACAATTGCCTTGCCATCATCCAAGACCTTTGAACTCATATTATAAATATTTATTCTCATGTTGCAGAGTTGACCTGCAAGGTCAGCCATAAGTCCTGTACGGTCGTATGCCATTATATCGATAACCGTACTAAAATATGAATCCACAGTATCCGCCCAGTGTGCTGTAACCCAGCGGGACGGGTCCTCACTCTCTTCTATAAATATAGGAAC
Source organism: uncultured Ruminococcus sp. (assembly GCA_902767285.1). GTDB lineage: Bacteria > Bacillota > Clostridia > Oscillospirales > Acutalibacteraceae > RUG592. Next base: position 6,804 of record CACXHC010000044.1, on the reverse strand, counting down.
GTTACAGCAGTTTCTTTTATGAATAGAAATTCCGTGTCCTTTGGTAATAAATGCGATTATATCATCATCGGGAAGCGGAGTACAACACTTTGCGTATTTAACGTCCATATCGTCCATACCATCGATAATAACACCGCTTTTGGAGCGAACAGGCTGTTTTGGTTCTTCTGCAAAAGGAACAACGAAATCTTCATCGCTTGTTTTTTCACGCTCATCTATAATTTTTTGGTACTCCTCTTTCATTCTTGGCATGAGTTTCCATAAAACAACTCCGCCATAGCTTATAGAGGCATAGAAATTTTCCATATTAGGAATATTTTTCTTTTTGATGATAGGCTCCATCATTCTCTCAAGGTCTTTGGGATCGAGATTTATACCGTTTTTACGACATTCTTTCTCAAATTCCGCTTTACCGAGAACAATGTTTTCCTCTTTTTTCTCACGCTTGAACCACTGTCTTATCTTATTGCGGGCATCGCTTGTTTTTACGATTTTCAGCCAATCACGAGATGGCCCCACTGTTCCCTCTTTACCAGTAATAATTTCAATTGTTTCGCCGTTTTTTACAACATAATCGATAGGTACTATTCTATGTGACGCATACGCACCTGTCATTCTATTTCCGACTTCGCTGTGAATCGCATAGGCAACGTCTATAACCGTTGAACCTCTCGGCAAACTGATGAGCTTTCCTTTTGGGGTATAAACAAAAACCTCATCAGATGAAAGATCTGTTTTGATGTCTTTTATAAGTCTGGTGGGGTCGTAACTGTCCTGTTGATTTTCGAGCATTTGGCGAATCCATGCGATTTGTTTGTCCATAGGATTTTGGCCATCGTTAAGACCCAGTTTATATTTCCAGTGAGCGGCAATACCGTATTCGGCCATCATGTGCATTTCACGAGTACGAATTTGAACTTCAAATCGGATTCCCTCTTTATTCACAACTGTTGTATGAAGAGAGCGGTAACCGTTACTCTTTGGCAAAGAGATATAATCTTTGAATCTTCCGGTAATAGGCTGGAACATATCGTGAATAATGCCGAGAACGTTGTAGCAGTCGTTTGTACTTTCAACAATAACACGAACCGCAAAAATATCGTAAATTTCGGGTAAAGCTCTCATTTGGACTATGTTTTTATTATATATTCCATTAATGCTTTTTACTCTGCCATTGACTTCGGCACCGGGGATAGTTTCGCTTACTTTTTGTTTTATTTCGTCACTTATAGTTTCAATAAACTCTTGACGATCTTCTTTGAGACTATTGACATAATCTTCAATATCCTTATAAGCTATGGGGTCGAGATACTGTAAGGAGAGATCTTCCATTTCGTCCTTTACCGTTTTTATTCCAAGACGGTCGGCAATACGAGCATATACTTCCATTGTTTCGAGTGCAATATCTCGTCTTTTCTGCTCGTGCATACAGTCTATGGTTCGCATATTGTGAAGTCGGTCGGCGAGTTTTATCATAATTACTCTTATATCGTCAACCATAGCTATGAGCATTTTTCTTATACTTTCGGCTTGACGCTCTTCTTTTTCGGTATAATTGATTTTGCTTATTTTTGTCACGCCGTCTACAAGGTGTGCTACATCTTTTCCGAATTGTGCTTCAACTTCAGCAAGGGTTACCGGAGTATCTTCAACTACATCATGAAGCAGAGCTGCCACAACCGAATCTGTATCCATTCCCAAATCGACTACAATACACGCAACCGATGTCGGATGAAGTATATAAGGTACACCCGATACTCGTCTTTGGTCACCGTGCATTTTATCTGCGAGAGCGTATGCCTCAGCAATTTTTGCCTTGTCATAATTTATGGAACTTTTATCCATAAGTTCGCAAAGTTCCTCATAGTCCTGATAAAACTTTCTGTTGGCCGCCATATCAAACAACACACCTTTCTTCAATTTTTCATATTTTTATACAAACCGAACATTTTGTTCGTATTATGTATCATTCCCCCTGATACTGTTCATTCTACCGCTAAAAAGTTATTAAGTATATTATAATCGAAAATTTACAAAAATCAATAGTTTTTTCTCATAATATCACTGTTTTTACAAGTAAAAATCTTTAATTAGAAGCATATTTGAAAAATTATTGCAAATTAAGAATAAGCGGACTGTTCATAATATCGACTTTTTGGCTTACGGGAACAATGGATATATTCATCATTTGTCCCAAATACTTACATTTGATAAGTTGTGATTGTGCCAAGATTTCAATTGCAAGCAACATTCCGCCAAAAGAGAAATCTGCTTGTTCGCTCAATCTGTAATACATCATTTCGGGAAAAATATTACCTTGGTGTTCTTTTATGTAAGTATAAATAATATTGAAACTTTGCTTTGTTATTTTAAGTTCTTTGCGTACTGAATCTGTAACAGGCTTACCTGCCATATATTCTTCAAATATGCGTCTGCTTCTCATATAAACTATATTATCGATATTACTTATTTTAATATCTTTAACTTTTGAATCAACAGAAATATTTCCTTTATATTCGTTTATACCGATTTCAACAGCAAGGTCAACAACATCGCCCTCACGGTAAGGGAAATCACTATACGAATATGAAAAGCACACTGTTTTTATTTTTTGTCCTGAGCCTTGTTTTACAAATATCCAAACAAATTTGCCGTCTTTTATAGGAACTACATCTTCTATGGTAACTCCTGTATAAGCGAACAGCGGTGCCGGATTTCCTTCTCCGCACGGTTCCATAATATCGGCACTTTCGATTTGAGCAGGAGTTATTTTTCCGGGAACAAGTTTATTTGCAATTTTAAGCACCGGTAAAAACTCGTCATCGAGTGTATCTGCGTATTCGTTGAGTTTTTCTCTGAAAGAGTCGATATTATCTTTAGGGAGTGACATTCCTGCCGCCATGGGATGTCCTCCAAAAACATTAAGAAGGTCTTTGCAGTAAGTTACTGCTTTATCCATGGGATATCCTTGTATACTTCTCGCCGAGCCTTTGGCTTTATCTCCGCTTATGCTTATAACGATAGCCGGTTTTCCGTAATACTCACACAATCCCGAAGCGGCAAGACCCAAAACGCCTTCGTGCCAGTTTTCTTTTGCAACAACAAGCACTTTTCGATTTCTGATATTGCTGTCGTTGTTGATGATTTCGATTGCCTCTGCCACCATTTCTTCTTTCATATTTTTACGATTCGAATTTAGCGTACAAATATGAGATGCGATTTCTTCGACTTTATCCAAATTATTGTCAACGAGCATTTCAACGGCTTGATCTGCGTTTTCCAAACGACCTGCGGCATTTATTCGAGGAGCAAGCTCAAAACCGATATGAGTAGAATTTATAAGTGTGTTTTCAAGAGAAGATTTTTTCCTCAAAACTGCTATACCGGAATCGGAGTTATTATTTATTCTAACAAGACCTTTTTTTACGATGGTGCGGTTTTCGCCTGTCAGACTTACAACATCGGCAACAGTTGCCAATGCACATACAGCACCGTATTCATCAAATATTTTTTCTATGTTGCAGTTTTTGCCTTCCATAGCCATTACTAATTTTAAGGCAAGACCCGCTCCGCAAAAATGTTCAAAAGGACTGTTATCGTCTTGACGGTGAGGGTCTACGATTGCAACCGCATTTGGCATTTTTTCGGGTACAGTGTGATGGTCTGTTATAATGGTTTCCATTCCCAGCGAGTTTGCAAGCTGTATTTGTTCGTATGCCGATATGCCGTTATCTACTGTCAAAATTAGCTGAACACCCATATCTTTGAGCTTTTTGACGGCATTGTTGTTCATGCCGTATCCTTCGGAAAATCGGTTTGGGATATAGTAGATTACGTTTGCACCTATCTTTTTGAGATATTTGTACATGATAGTTGTAGCCGAAACGCCGTCTGCATCGTAATCTCCGTATATACATATTTTCTCTTGACTGCTGACAGCTTTTTTTAATCTTGCGACTGCTTTATCCATATCTTTTATGAGAAACGGGTCTGATATAGTTCCGTTATCGGACAAAAATTCTTGTGCATTAAAATTTTCATCGCTCATTTTCAAAATAAGCAGAGAGGCGGCGAAATTAGATATTCTATATTTTTGTGCAACCTCGCTTATTTTTTTTCTGTCACCTTTTTCAAGAATCCATCTTTTCATTTTACTATAATAGCTCCTTTCAAAATATAATAAAGAAGTAAAAACTCCTCTGTAAAAAAATTAGAGGAGTTTTTAGTTTTGATATTAGTCGGAAGATTTGCTCGACACACTCGAAACATCATCTTTATTTTTAACTGTGACATTTGTGGTGTACGAGCCGTATATCCAACATTTTGTATTATCTTTATTTATATAGACATCGACCTGCATAACCGAAGTACCGACTTTTGCGTTATTAAGGTCAATTTTTGCAACAATATCTTTAGAGGTAAGCTCAACTATTTCGGATTTAGGGCCGATAGCTCTTACAATTATACCGCCGTAGGAAGTCTGCTCTGCCGCAAGGCCGCTCGGAACATTGGAAAAATCGAATTGGGTCATAACGAAGGCTTTTGTAAGGTAATCGGAAAAATCAAAATTAACCATGGCATTTTCGATATTATTAAGATTTCTCACACCTTCAGGCATAACTATACTGTATGAAGTTGACGACATACCATAAGATATTTCGCCGAAATCGATAGTTCCGATGGTTATGCTGTCCACCGAGTTTATTAATTTAGGAGAAGCGGCAACTTCTATTGTAGGCGGTTCAATATTTATGAGTTTTCCGTCGTTGAAATCTGCCGGAGCATTGATATATGACAATTTCAACGGAACAGTCTTTTTGACTAATACGGGGATAGTTGCATCGACCTCATTTGGAGTTATGCTTATGGAATCGCTTTCGATTTTTTCGCCTGATGAATCAATAAGGAACACCTCCAGATTTGTTAATGTGGTTGTATCCTCAAGTTCTTTTTCGACATCGGTTGAAACAACAGCTTTTGCCACTTTTGACACTATCTGTTCCGGCCCGCTTATCATTACGGACTGCTGAGAGAGTGACGCAGCTCCGATATAATACTCAACAGGAGATGTAGCATTGATTTGAGCTTCCAGAGGTATTTCAGAAACTGTACTTCTGTCAACGACCAATTTTACTTCAGAGGGAGTAACAGATACGATGTCATAATTATTTTTTACACCTATCTGCCTTGCAAACAGCGACACATTGTATGAACCCGATGTTATTATATTACCCATATTTGAGCCATAAACTTGAATATCGCTTGGCTTGAGCGATCCAACGGTTACGCTGTTGCCCTTTACTTTAACGGTTGCGGTAAAATCATCTATGGGAACTCCGTCAACGGTGACAACAGAAAGATTATCGTTTTTGGCATCTTCCGAGAGTTCGAGAGTAACGGGGATTTCGGTTATGGGATAGTTTACGGTTTCACCAACATCGGCAGACATAAAGACCCATATAATAAAAGCTGCAAACATCGACACAGTAAGTAAAAATTTATCGTTTTGAAAAAGCGAATCGACTGTATGTTTTTTAGGTTTAGACTTTTTTTCGTCTTTGGCAGATTTATTCTTATTTTTGTTATTAAGACTCAACCTGGTTTTTCTCCTTTCTCATTGATTTTAAGAATGAGAATTTTTCAACCGACTCGCTTTCTTCATCTATTAGCAGACGGCTAAGTTCCTTTTTGAGGGTTTCTCTTGTATAATTTCTTGTTATTTTTCCGTTGCAAGCAATTGATATAGATCCTGTTTCCTCAGAAACTATAACAACGACTGCATCTGAAACCTCGCTCATTCCTATGCCGGCTCTGTGACGGGTACCGAGATTATCGTCAACGTGTTTGTTGTCATGAGTTAGAGGAAGAATACACCCTGCCGCACACACCATTCCTTCACGAACAATCATAGCTCCGTCATGCAGAGGTGCTTTGTTGTAGAAGATATTTCCTATCATCATTATGGACGGTTGAGCATTTATAACTGTGCCTGTTGATACTATATCACCCAAACGAGTACGGCGTTCGAACACTATCAATGCACCTGTTTTATTTTCGTGCAAAGACATTATTGATTCAACATACACCGACAGAACTTTACTTATCGGCGGTTGATTTTCTTCTTTTAGCGAAGGCAGTATCATACCTTTTATTCTTCTATAAGTATAGTTGGATCGACCGAGTTGTTCCAAAAATTTGCGGATTTCGGGCTGAAACACAATAAAAATAACTATCACCGCAAACTCAAAAAAACGATTAAGCAAAGCAGTCATCATCGTAAAATTGAATAAATTTGATGCGGCATACAGAACCAAAAGAATAAATATACCTTTTACAAGCTGGACAGCTCGTGTTTCTCGCACAAGTTTTGTTATATAAAACAGTATTAGACCTATGGCAAAAATATCCACAGCATCTTTGAAGCGGAATGTTCGTATCACCGCCATAAAGGTTTGTATTATCTCATTTATAGTTTGCATATATACACCTCGAACAATCCACGACAAATAGTTATATCTCACATTAATATTTTAACACAAAATTTAATATATGCAACACCTTTTTTCGAAATTCCCGTCTTCTTTTTTTGAAAAAAAAGAAGCAAAAAAACTTTAATTCGTATTCGCAACCCTTTGCGTTGCAGTGAGATTTTCCGGTAAGAGCAACACGAAATTTTTTTTGGAAAGGGTTTGGGACTGTGAAAAAACAACTGCCCCAGGGAATTTCCGATTTGTTGCTTATTTTCTCTTCTTTTTTTTGAAAAAAAAAGAAGCAAAAAAAACTTTTACTATATAAATTTTATGT
>CACXHC010000043.1 GCA_902767285.1 uncultured Ruminococcus sp. | reverse complement strand
TTCAATGCAAGTCTGAATTTGAGAGATTGTCAGATTTATCAAATTGCACAATAAAGCAATGATAGATATGTACCGTAGGCTATACGGAAATTTACGCCTGTGGACTGTACATGAACTTGTGAGTAGACAGTGACTTGTCACTATCAAAAGCATACAGGGTGAAGCAGGAATTTTCTCAATATGGGTATATTTGTCCATGTTTTGAGTAGCAGGTTCATTATATGAGTCTTAACAGCGTACCCGCCGCCGAACGTGTTCATATTGGATTTTTCGGCAAGCGTAATGCGGGTAAATCGAGCCTTGTCAATGCTGTTACAAATCAAAATTTGGCTATCGTGTCGGAGATTGCCGGAACTACTACCGACCCCGTTTTGAAAACTATGGAACTTTTGCCCCTCGGCCCTGTCGTAATCATCGATACTCCCGGTATTGACGATGTGGGCGAGCTGGGTAAACTGCGTGTTGAAAAAAGCTATCAGGCACTTGCAAAAACAGATGTCGCCGTTATAGTTGTCGATTCTTCGGTTGGAGTCGGTACGGAGGAAGAAAATCTAATACTCAAAATAAAGCAAAAAAATATTCCGTATATCATAGTTTACACCAAATCCGATGTAACAAATCTCAACAAAATATCAGATAACGAAATTTCGGTCAGCAGTGCCACGGGCGAAAATATAAACGAGCTGAAAGAGCTTATCGCAACCGTATCGAAAGGCACTGAAAACGAAAAACACATTATTTCGGACAAAATATCCTCCGGGGATATGCTTGTTCTTGTTGTTCCCGTTGATAAAGCCGCTCCGAAAGGCAGATTGATTCTCCCCCAACAGCAGACAATCAGGGATATTTTGGACGCTCACGCCATGTGCGTTGTTACTCAAGATGACCGACTTTCCGACACTTTGAACGCATTGAGTGTTACGCCAAAATACGTTATTACGGATAGTCAAGTTTTCGGAAAGGTCAGCAAGGAACTGCCCGAAAATATAAATCTCACGTCTTTTTCGATACTTTTTGCAAATTATAAAGGAAATTTGCGATTGGCTGTTGAAAGCGTCAAAAAAATCAGCGAAATTGAAAACGGTGATTCCGTGCTTATTGCCGAGGGCTGTACTCATCACCGCCAATGCGGAGATATAGGCACAGTGAAACTCCCCGCTCTGATAAAAAAATATACCGGAAAAACTCCGAACTTCGAATGGACTTCGGGAACGGAGTTTCCGGCTGATTTAAGCAAGTATAAATTGATTATCCACTGCGGCGGATGTATGCTCAACGAAAAAGAAATGCAGTCTCGCTTGATGATGGCTCAATCTCAAAATATCCCAATAACAAATTACGGTACGGCTATCGCATACATGAACGGTATTCTCAAACGCAGTTTGTCGCCGTTCCCCGATATTCAAGCCCTACTCTGACGAAAAATTTTATCTGCGTTTTCGGAAGTCACTTGAGCGACTTCTTCAACGCTTATGTTGTGGAGAAAAGCTATCTCCTGTGCTATTGTAGGAATAATGACACTGGAGTTTCGAGCTTTTTTCCACTTTTTTTTGGAAAGCGGAACACACTCATCTGAATCAGGACTTTCGGACAATAAGTTTTCGCAAAAAGGCATTCTGACATAAGGGCCATCGGTTTCAAGAAGAATATGGTCAAGTGGAGTATTTTTTACAGCTGTGCGAAGTTCTTCTCTCTCGTCCAAAAATATAGACGCACCAATACCAATCGACAAATCGAGTTTTTCGACTAAAAAACGAGCTTCCTCGGAATTGCCGTTAAAACAGTGTGCCACTCCGCCATGAAGTTTATCACGATAGGAATACAGAATATCGTTACCGTCAGAGAACGCATCTCTTATATGAAGGACGAGCGGTAATTTTCTAATATGGGCGAGTTCTATTTGTCGCACAAAAAACTCTTTTTGAATTGATATGTCGTTTTCAAATCCCTCGTATGAATAATCGAGTCCCGCCTCGCCTATTGCGACAACACACGGATTAAGAGAAAGCTCCTCAACCAGCGTGAACTTATCGGGATCGGTATCGGCGGCTCTCTTGGGATGAACTCCAACAGCCCCGAAAATAAAATCGGGATATTTTTCACAAAACTCAATTATTCTTGAATTTGTATCGATTCCGATTGCGGGGTCGATACAATATTTTATGTTGAGATTTTTCATTTTTTCGATTAAAGATTCTCTTGTTTGGTAAGTAACACGAGGATTTGACTCAGGCGGTTCACAGCACGGAAAATTATACTCATAAAGAAAGTGCGACAAATGAATATGAGTGTCAACAAAATTCACTTTTTATAATCACCTCACAAACCCAAAATGCGGAGAGTCTTTTCATCTCGCTGACCCTTGAAATATCGTAATTATCCATATCTAAAACTCCTTTCAATATCAATATACCATACATTCACCTCTTTTTCAATCTTCTTCTTTCTTCTTTTTTTTGAAAAAAAAAGAAGCAAAAAAAACTTTTACTATATAAATTTTATGTGTTTCAACGAACTTTTCTATAAACTAAAACAAAAACGACTGCAAAAGTACGCAGTCGTTTTTGTTGCTATGCTTTGTAGTAAATATTATTCCGTAAAATTGCTGTGACGGATAGCATACTAAACCTACTCTACCATAAAAAAGTTTTTTGGAAAGGGTTTGGGAAAACCTTTTTTTCAAAAAAG
>CACXHC010000042.1 GCA_902767285.1 uncultured Ruminococcus sp. | reverse complement strand
GTATGTTTTTGTTAGCATATTAATTATACCATAGATCATCGTTGTGGGCTATTTTTTATAGTTGCACGTTCATTTTACAATGCGCCAAAATTTATATAGTAAAAGTTTTTTTTGCTTCTTTTTTTTCAAAAAAAAAGAAGAGAAAATAAGCAACAAATTGGAGATTTCTTAAGGCTGCTGTTTTTTCACAGCCCCTTTTTGTTTGATCATTTTACAACATCATATATGAGCGGTTGAAGTTCGGGTTTTACTTCTGAACACGTTACAGCCAAATTATATTTCATAACAGCTTCGTATATTTTAGATTCATTATTTGTGTGAAGAATTGCGATAGTATCTCCGACGTTAACAAAATCGCCCGTCTTTTTTGAAATAATGATTCCGGCTGTATAATCTATTTTATCCTCCTTGACGGCTCTTCCCGCACCGAGCGACATACTTATCATGCCGATTTCCTGAGTATTCATGTGAGCGATATATCCGGAGCGTTCGGCTTTTATCTCGTATTGGTAGCGAGCCAACGGCAATTTTGATGTATCGTCAATAACCGAAGTATCTCCGCCCTGAGCAGAAATTATTTCCTTAAATTTTTCAAATGCGGTCAAATTGTCGATACACTCGGCAGAGAGTCTTCTGCACTCTGCATAAGGAAGTCCGCTTGAAATATGTGCAAGATAAGTCGTGAGTTCGATACAAATATCATACAAATCGCCTTTTTGCTCGCCTTTGAGAACTCGAACCGCTTCTTTTACCTCAAGGGCATTTCCGACAGCATATCCCAAAGGCACATCCATATTTGTAAGAAGGGCGATTGTCTTTTTTGAGGCAGTTTTTCCTATTTTCACCATTTCGCTGGCGAGGGAAACGGCATCGCTCATGTCGGTCATTAATGCACCGCTGCCGAATTTGACATCGAGCAAAATGCCATCACTTCCGCAGGCGAGTTTTTTGCTCATAATACTTGAGGCAATGAGCGGAAGCGAATCAACTGTTGCGGTAACATCACGAATACCGTACATTTTACGGTCAGCAGGGGCGAGATTTCCGGTATGACCTATCATACACGCACCTATTCTATTTGTTATTTCGAATATCTCTTTTTTGGACAATTCACTGCGATAACCGGGGATAGACTCCAATTTATCAACAGTTCCGCCCGTATGCCCTAAAGCTCTGCCACTCATTTTGACCATTTTACAGCCCAAAGCCGCCGCCATAGGAACAACAATCATTGTAGTTTTATCGCCCACACCGCCTGTTGAATGTTTATCGACAGTCATGCCCTCAACGGCAGTGAGGTCAGCTACATCGCCGCTGTTTTTCATGGCGATAGTTAGATTGAATGTTTCGGTGTCGCTCATTCCGTTTATGTAGATAGCCATAAGAAGAGCCGATACTTGATAATCGGGAATTTCTCCGCTTGTACAGCCTTTGGCGAAAAATTCTATTTCTTCTTTTGAAAGTTCGACTCCATCTCTTTTTTTAGCTATAATATCATACATTCTCACAAAGACCACCCCAATAGTAAATTAACAAACTCTATGTTTAAATTATAACAATTATTCATCTAAAAATCAACAATATTAATATAAACAAAATGTTAATTTTAAGTTTTGTGTATAAAAAATAGTTATTATACAACAAAAGCAGTAAAAAACATCTTGATTATTTTATGATAATAATGTAAAATTAAAGCAGAATTAAATGTACGCAAATATACATCTGCGTAATAAAAATACAAAAATTCCTATTGCAACGCAAAGGGAGCGACCATTAAACAAAAGTTTTTTTTGCTTCTTTTTTTTCAAAAAAAAGAAGAAGAAAAAAAATCAAGCGAGGTAATATTTTATGAGAAAAACAAAAATTATATGCACGCTCGGCCCTGCTACCGATGACGAAAACGTTTTGAGAAAACTTCTTTTAAGCGGAATGGACGTTGCGAGAATAAATATGAGTCACGGCACGCACAAAGATGCAAAGGCTCGTATAGATTCAGTTAAGAAACTGCGTGAAGAACTCGACATTCCCGTTGCGTTGCTTCTCGACACCAAAGGCCCCGAGATTCGCACAGGAAATTTCAGCAAAGGCCCCGTAACGCTCGTTGAGGGTCAGGAATTTGTTATCACAACAGATGACGTTGACGGTGACGAGAACCGTTGTTCCGTGACATATAAATCTTTACCGAGAGAACTCAGAAACGGCGACCGAGTTTTGATTGACGATGGTCTTATTGAACTTCATGTTATACGCTGCACCGATACAGACGTTATTTGTCAAGTAGTTAACGGCGGAGCGGTATCATCGCACAAGGGAATAAATATTCCGAATGTAAAATTGTCACTGCCGTTTCTTTCGGACGCTGACAGAGCTGACATCGCATTCGGCGTTGAACAGGATATTGATTTTATAGCGGCATCATTCACACGCTCGGCAAACGATATTATGCTTTTGAGAAAAGAACTCAAAAAACTCGGAAGCAATAATATACGAATTTGTGCGAAAATCGAAAATCACGAAGGAATAGAAAACATTGACGAAATAATCAGAGTTTCGGATAGTATAATGGTTGCTCGTGGCGACCTCGGTGTTGAAATTCCTCTCGAAAAAATACCGATACTCCAAAAACAAATTATCCAGAAAGTTTACGAGGCAGGCAAGCAGGCTATAACTGCTACTCAAATGCTCGACTCGATGATTAAAAATCCCCGTCCGACAAGAGCCGAGTCAACAGACGTTGCAAATGCTATCTATGACGGAACAAGTGCAATCATGCTTTCGGGCGAAACTGCTGCCGGAAAATATCCTGTTGAATCGGTAAGAACTATGGCAAAAATCGCTGTAACCACCGAAAAAGATATAAACTACATAGAAAAATTCAGAAAAAGAGAAGTCATAGAAAGAACAGATGTTACTTCGGCTATCTCTCACGCTACTTGCACAACGGCTCACGACCTTGGAGCAGTGGCAATCCTCACCGTATCAAAAACAGGACAAACGGCGAGAATGATTTCGAAATATCGCCCCGAGTGTCCCATAATCTGCGGAACTACCGAACCGAAAGTTCAACGTCAAATGAATCTTTCGTGGGGTGTAATTCCGATAATCGTTGAGGAAAAAGACAACACCGATGAATTGTTTAAACACGTTGTTGATGTTGCTCTCGAAAAAGGTCTTGTCCAAAACGGCGATTTGACCGTTATAACCGCCGGAGTTCCGCTCGGCATTTCGGGAACTACAAACCTGCTGAAAGTTCATCTCGTGGGCGATATTCTTGTTACGGGAGAGGCTATCACAAATCAAAGCGTATGCGGTAGACTCTGCGTTTGCAAAAATGAAGAGGAAGCTCTCAAAAACTTCACCGATGGCGATATTCTCGTTGTTCCCAAAACTACAAATGCACTTCACCTCATAATAAGATCAGCAAAAGGCATCATCGCCGAAGAAGAAGGAATAAACAGTCATGCCGCTATTATGTGCCTTGCTCTCGATAAACCCGTCCTTGTAGGTGCAAAAAACGCCACTTCTATTCTCAAAAGCGGAACTGTCGTAACCCTCGACGGCAACAGAGGAACAGTTTACAGCAACAGCCCTAAAAGCATTGATTCGTAATTTTTTGGGGGAACCTTTTTTTTTTTTTTTTTT
>CACXHC010000041.1 GCA_902767285.1 uncultured Ruminococcus sp. | reverse complement strand
TGCTTATTTTCTCTTCTTTTTTTTGAAAAAAAAGAAGCAAAAAAAACTTTTACTATATAAATTTTATGTGTTTCAACAAACATTCTATAAACTGAAACAAATCCGACTGCACAAGTACGCAGTCGGATTTGTTGCTATGTTTTGCAGTAAATATTATTCCGTAAGATTGCTGTGACGGATATCATACCAAACCTACTCTACCATAAAAAAGGTTTTCCCAAGAAAGCCAATTTTTCACAGCACCATCTGTTTTCATATTTAGGGGCTGCCGCCCCTAAAACCCTGCCTTCTTTTTTTGAAAAAAAAGAAGCAAAAAAACTTTAACTATATAAATTTTATGTGTTTGAACAATTAAAGTTTTTTGGAAGGGGTTTGGGGAAACCTTTTTTTCAAAAAAGGTTTCCCCAAGAAAAGCCCCCGACAAATGCAACAGGCTAAAAATGTTTAAGATGTTGTTTCAATGCACCAACGGGCAGACCGACAACATTAAAATAATCGCCGTTAATTCGTTTTACGAGCAACGCCCCCTTCTGCTGGATACCATACGCACCGGCTTTATCCATAGGCTCGCCCGTAGCTACATACTCTTCGATCTCCGCATTTGTAAGATGATAAAACTGAACCTCGGTCACTTCCGAAAAATTCACGCTCTGACCGCCGTAAAAAAGACTGCAACCGGTAATAACTTTGTGAGTTCTGCCCGAAAGCATTTTCAGCATATCAAAAGCCTGTTGAGTATCGCTGGGTTTGCCGAGCATAATGTTATCTATAAAAACACCCGTGTCACAGCCGATTACTAAATCATCTACGGGGCGTTTTTCGGCGATATGACGTGCCTTTTTTATTGCGAGATATTCGGGATACTGTTCTAACTCAATTGTTTTGCGAACTGTTTCGTCTATGTTTGCAGGCATTATTTCAAAATCGTCAAATATGATCTTTAGAAGTTCTTGCCTTCTCGGTGATGCAGACGCAAGTATAATCATAAAAAATACTCCTCTCATAATTTGTTGAGTTAATTATAGCATGTATTAGGTTAAAAATCAAATTTTATATCACATTGACACCAATATAAAAAAGGTGTAAAATTATAACTGTAATCGTGTTTTTGTAAGGAGGTTTTATTGTGGAATTTATAGTCTTTTTAATTGTAGTAACTTTGGTAATATTTATCATTGTGCAAAGAGCTAAAAATAAAAAGTCCCAAAAAGAAATATCTCGACTGAAAAGTGAGGTACAGTCACTCAACAAAAAAACTGATTTTCTGTACAATTGTATTAAATCCGCAGGAGCTGTTCCCGATTTTCAGCAACAAAATGTCCCTGTACCGTCTCCAATCGTTAATGATGTTGCTCCGCCTATCCAAAATCAAGTCGAATTTCCTGTTGAAGAGCCAATCGAAATTCCAATTGATGAAATACCTGTCGAAACTCCGCCTGCTGTGGCTGTTTCGCAGACTCTGCCGAATACATCGCCATACGATAATGTACAGCCTGTTGTTAAAAAGCCGGCTAAAACTATTCAAAAACGAAATATAGAAGAGTGGCTCGGTGCGAGATTTTTCAATATTGCCGCTTCGGTGCTTATCTTCATAGGACTTATACTTTTTTGCACCCTTCCCACGGAACAAGTATCAAACACTATGAAAATGATCGCTATGTTCATTGTAAGCGGCGGATTTATCGGTGTAGGCTCGTTTATGGCGAGAAAAGACCGCTCGATATTCCCGTTTGGTATGCTCGGTTGTGGCTTTGGTGTTTTCTTCATATCGATTCTTGTATCAAATGTATATTTTCATTCAATTCATGACATTGTTGCATTTGGAATGATTCTTGTATGGTCGGCGGCAGCATTGTTCATGTCAAAAAAACTGGATTCGGTTATGCTGAGTATCACGGCACACATCGGAACAGCAATATCAATATGTTTTGCCTGTTCGCTGTCGTTCACGCCTGAAAAGGCACTTGCGATAATCGTTTATCAGTTTGTGGCGATTGCCGTTCTCATATTCGGAAATGTAATCTTCTGCCAAAAAACATATAGATTCGGGCTTGTTCTGTCTGAATTTTTGCTTATATACACATCTGTTTCAATGGGGATTTTCTTTAACAGAAAAAACATTATCCCTCACGAAATCCCTGCATATACCGCTGTTGTCGCCTTTTTGGTGCAGTCTATGGCTATATCTTTTGTGTCGTACCTCATATCGGTTTCGGCGATTTATCTTGAAAACAAGGGCGGAAAATTCATAAAAGCCTCGGCAGTTGTTCAAATTATAAATAAACTGCTGTGGGGAATAGGCACTTTATTCTCAATATCGTTCGGAATAAATATTATTTGCAGAAGTATGAGCAAAATATCTCCGACTGTTCCATTAATGATTACAGTAGGCTTGGCGGTGCTGGTACATCTTGGAATCACTGTTTTTATGGAGCAAAAACGCAATTTCAGCAAGAGTCTTTCTTTAATATCAACAGCGAGCATATCTGTTATTTTGTTTTTGGCTATGATTTCGATATCATTAAAAAGCGGTACGCCGTTTTTATTCTTGTATACGATTTTTCTGGCATTTATTTCCAAAAAGACAAGCAACAAAAATTACTCGTATGTTTCTTTGTTAGTCATTTTAAGCGAAGGAGCATATATGATTCTGTTCGGCTACATTGCCGCCGATAATATTTGGATAAATATTCCTTATATGATTGCAATATGCTTCTCGACACTGTTTTTGTGGTTTGTTCAGAGTAATGAGGACAAACTGAAATATTTCGGCTATCTCAAAATTATTGAGTATGTTTGGATATATGCGTCACTTTTGCCGATAAACATAATTCAATTTGAGGAAAACTTTCTTCCGATACTGCTCAGTGAGTACGCCATTTTGAATCTTATTTGCTATATTACAAACTACGGTCCACCAAACGAACCCAAAGTCAGAAAAGTTGTAAAAGTTCTATCTATTATAAACATCTACGCAGGAATAAACGCATTTTTACTCCAAGATATATTTGATTGTTTCGGTGAAAACGTTATAGCTATAATTATTTGCGTTATATTGATGACAATATTAACAGCTGTTTATGTGATAGATTTTTCAAAATCGAACTCAACCAAACTTCAAATTTTATCAGCGATAACGGCATCGGCATTTTTTGCGGGTCTGGCGGTTGGTTTTCAAGATGAAGTCGGAATATGCGATATATATGTAAACTCGCTGAATATGAGTCCGTTTTTCTTTGTAATATCGGCTGTACTTGTGTACATATATATGACATCGAGAAACAACTTGCTCTTAAAAATAATTTTCAGTTCAATGATAATCGACATGGTGATGATGTGTTCATTTGGATACAACGAGATTATCTACGCAACCCAAAACACACCGTCACAGATTATAGCGGTCGGATTTTTGATTGCTCATTCGGCATTGGTTCTCGGATTGACCTTCTTGTTATCGAGCCTGACAGAAGCAAATAACGAACCCTCGGCACACTTTTTCTCAAAACTGCTATCACTTATTTGGGTAAATTTCTCATTTCCGATAATTACAGCTTGTTCTTTAAATTACACACCGTATGAGAAATATCAAGAAATTTTGGCACTCATCGTTTTGACTATAACAGACGCACTTATTTATATCATGAAATATCAAGGCGAGAGAGGTTCTAAATTCAACAAAGCGGTTAAGATAATCACATCAATCTCGTTGTATGCCTCCATGATAACTTTAGCCGAAAGCGGCGGAAAAACATCTCATTTATATTTACTAAAAATACTCCTCACGCTTACCATGACGGCGTTATTATTCGTAATGCTGATAGATTTTTTGAAAGAGAGTTCGGTAATCATTCAAGCATACATAGGATTAACAGCCACAATATTTATAAACTGCGTTTGTGTAGGACTATCATCAGAATACGATTTTACTTATACATTCAGTATGCTTTCTATGCTTGCGGCTCTTGCGTGTATAGTATCGGGCTTTGTTTTAAAGGCGAAAGGTTTACGACTGTACGGTCTAATCGTTGTAATGCTGTTTGTAGTAAAGCTGGTTACTGTTGATATGAGCGGTGCAGATTCGCTTGAACGAGTAAGAGCATTTATTGCAGGCGGTGTTATATGCTTTGTCATTAGCGGAATA